>CAYYWK010000729.1:0-1803 GCA_964475345.1 uncultured Desulfobulbus sp. | reverse complement strand
ACACCCTGGCCGGTTCGATTCTGCTGCTGGTGGCCATCATCTGGCTTTACACAGCCAACGGCTACAGCTTTTTCATACCTGACATGATGTGGAAAAACTATCCATTCACGGCACAGATACTCATATTCATTGCTTTTTTCCTGGCCTTTGCGATCAAGGTGCCCATGTTCCCCTTTCACACCTGGTTGCCGGCTGCCCACGTCGAGGCCCCGACAGCCGGTTCGGTGATCCTCGCCAGTATCCTGTTGAAGATGGGGACATACGGATTTCTCCGCTTTGCCCTGCCCATCACCCCGGATGCCACCACCGCTATGATGCCCTATGTTCTCTGGCTCTCCATCGCTGGTATCATTTATGGAGGTCTAACCGCCCTGGCACAGCAGGACATGAAAAAGCTGATCGCTTATTCCTCTGTCGGCCATATGGGCTTCGTCACTCTGGGGATATTTGTCCTCAACATAGACGGGATCGAAGGGGCTATATTGCAGATGGTCAACCATGGTATCACCACCGGCGCGCTCTTTTTGTGCGTTGGTATGATATACGAACGCACCCACAGCCGTGAACTTCGTTCTGCTACAGGAATTGGCAGATACATGCCGGTATTCGTCACCCTGATCGGATTCTTCTCCCTTTCTTCGCTGGCCTTTCCAGGGACGAACAGCTTCGTTGGGGAGTTCATGATTCTTGCGGGAACTTTCCGGCATGATATTCCGCTTGCTCTAGCGGCCATTCCAGGAGCGGTACTGGCAGCTGCCTACATGTTGCGGATGCTTCAGAAAATCATCTGGGGTGGAACAGACAACCCGGATCAATCCTGGCTGACCGATCTGAATCGCAGAGAAATCATTACACTGGCCCCGTTCCTGTTTTTCGTCTTCTGGATTGGTCTGGGGCCGCAACCCTTTCTCATGATGATACACTCCAGTGTCGTCAATCTGCTCGACCAGTTTCATGCTTACCAGCAGGCAATCGCAACCGCTGGTATATACTGATTGCTGAACACCACACAACGATCATCCAGGGTATAACGATGCTCTTTCTTCCTGAATTGACGATTCTCGGCGCCGGCCTTCTCTTCTTTCTGCTGACTCTCGGCCAGCCAAGCGCGGCGACAGTGAGAAGCAGCGCCATCATCAGCGCCGCCGCCATTCTCTGTACTACGCTGATCTGTCTGAGCCAGGAAGGCGAACTTTTCTACGGCGTTTACCGCATCGACCTTTTCTCGCAGACGTTTAAGGTGTTGATCGCTGCCTCCGCCTTAATTATCCTTTTATTCGGCAACACCCTTGCCGGCATAAAGGACGACTCTCGCCCAGAGTACTATCTTTTCTATTTCACCTCCTGTCTGGGCCTGGCAATGCTCGTTTCGAGCGTAGAACTCCTCGCAGTATTCATATCTCTCGAACTCTCTTCGTTCGCCGTGTATATCATGGTGCCGATGCGCCAAACCCGTAACGGTGTGACATTCCAAATGGAAGCCGGGATCAAGTACCTGTTGTTTGGAGTGATGGCGACAGGGGTCATGCTCTTCGGGATGAGCTACATTTTCGGCCTCACCGGTTCAACCAGTCTTGAGGTTATAGCCCGGAGTTTGCCGGGTTTGGCGGCCCAGCCTGCGGCAGCAATCGCGTTGCTGATGGTCATGGCAGGATTCTTCTATAAACTCGCGATCTTCCCTTTCCATTTCTGGGTTCCCGACGTCTATGAAGGCGCAGCAAATGAAAGTACCGCATTCATCGCGGCAGTGCCGAAACTGGCGGCCGTGGCCCTGCTTGTCCGACTTACAGCAATGGCAAGCTC
>CAYYWK010000728.1:0-1806 GCA_964475345.1 uncultured Desulfobulbus sp. | reverse complement strand
GAAGCCATCCCAACCCACGCCCGAGGCCGCCCGGTGAGGGGGTTGCCGGGGCGCATTGGCGCCAAAGCCCACCATGTAGCTCGAGGAGCGTGGATTGGCCCCCAGGATGTAATCCACCGTGGTCTGCGATAGCCGGCTGTAGGCCCCGCCGGGATCCCGCACGTTGTCGGCGTACACATCGGCGAAGAATGCCGTGTTGGCGGCATAGCGCAGCGAGCCCCACTGGCTGATGTGACGCAAGCCGCCAGCACTGATCGACACGCCATTGCCACCGCTCACCCAGTTGTTCAGCCAGCTCTCCACGTCCTGCTGAATCCGGGCCGAGCCTGTGTCCTCCGCCAGAATTACCGCCGTGGCGTAGGACGCATCGTCCCAGTTGGCGGTCCAGCCCCGGGAGAGGCCGCCGATTCTGTTGGTGTAGATCGAGAGGGCCTTGTCCCGGTAGGCCGTGCCGTTGCCCCCTGCTGCCGTGACCGCCCGCGACAGCCACGCGGCGCCATAGGCCAGTTCATCGTGATAGCCACTCCAGGAGTTGTAGTAGTTCCGCACTTCCGGAATGGAATCGGCGTAACTGCCGCGGAATCGATCCGCGAAGGTGTACAGCGAGATGGCGCGATTCAGCAGGGCATCGGCGTAGGCAGCCTGGCCGTTCTGGCGGAACAGCACCGAGGCGGAGGCCAGGGCCGCCGCCGAACCGGCTGCCACGTCGGAGCCGGGCTTGTCCGGCGTGACCGCCATGGCCGGCCGGGCAATCCTTTGGCTTTCGGGGGAACTCCACTGGGAGTGGTCGGCGCTCACATTGCCCACCTGCGCCACAAAGAATCGGGTGTTGCCGGCCGCGTCAACGGCGTGGGCCTTGAGCAGGTAATCGGTTCCCCAACGCACGGCGTCGAGCAGCTCATCGGTCTGGCCGGAGAGGGCATAGCCATCGGAGAACTCGATCCCGCCCCAGGAGAGGGTGGCGAGGGTGGAGGCGAGCGGCAGACCGAACTTGGAATGGTCACCGGCGTCGTGATAGCCACCGGTGAGGTCGAGGGTGAGGCCGCTCTGGAGGTTGGCGGCGGTCTGTCCACCGAAGTACACCCCGTCCGCGCCATCCCGCAGGCCGGAATCACCGCGCCAGTCGATGCGTTTGCGGGTTTCATCCACGTCACCCGAACGCTGGGCCTCGTAGAAGAGGAAGTTCTTCTGCAGGGCCTTGGCGTAGTTGAACGTCATCCCGGTGAGCGGATCGACGGTGGCCATTGCATGATTTGCATCTCTGCATCGGTCCTACGCGGAATCTCCCCGCTGGGGCGACCCCCATCGGAGGGTGGTTTGCGGCCCCGGCGGGGTGTCAGCGCAGGCGGATCAGCCCCTGCCGCAGGGCGATCACCAGAGCCTGCAGGCGGTTGCGGGCCCCCATGTTCTGCAGAAGCCGTTTGGTGTACGACTTTGCCGTGTTCGGGCTGATCATCAGGCGTTCGGCGATCTCCCGGTCGGTGAGTCCGTCGGCGAGACCCTCCAGGATCTGGTAGTCGCGAGGGCTCAGTTCATTCACCGGCTCGGGCATCGGCTGTTGCCGCATTGAGGCGCTGCGGAAGTGGCTGCCGCCCAGCGAGGCCAGCACCGCCGCCTGCAGGGCGCCGCTGTGGAAGGTCATGTCCCGCTCGGCCACCAGCCCGTCGATCCAGGCGGCCCGCACCAGGGCTGGATCCACATCGACGCCCGTGCTGATCACGATCACCTTCATGGCGGGATGCCGTTCCTTCACCGTGGCGGTGAGGCTGAGCACGTCGCCATGAAGGTGATCGTGATCAGCACGGG
>CAYYWK010000727.1:0-1807 GCA_964475345.1 uncultured Desulfobulbus sp. | reverse complement strand
GACGGCATCTGCCATCTCTATAAGGGTCTGGACCGCGGCAAGGACCAGAGCTACTTTCTGGCCCGCCTCGGGCAGCCCCAGCTCCGCCGCCTGCTGCTGCCCCTGGGCGGACAGACCAAGGAGGAGACCTACGCCCTCGTCGCCAGCCACGGTTTCACCGGCTTTGCCGGCCAGGAAAGCCAGGATGTCTGCTTCCTCGGCGGCGAGAGCGCCGGCGACTTCCTGGCCGGGCGCCATCCCGATCTGGCCGCCGACGGCCCGGTGCGCACCGTCGACGGCAGGGAGATCGGCCGCCACCGGGGCCTGTTCAGACACACCATAGGCCAGCGCCGCGGTCTCGGCCTGCCGGACAGCACCCCCTGGTACGTGGTCCGCCTCGACCCGGCGGACAATGCCGTCATCGTCGGCAAGCAGGAGGACCTGCTGCAGCGGCGGGTCTTGGTCATCGACCTGCACTGGCCGGGTGCAGAGGCAGCCGAAGACGGCGAACGCTTCGAGGTCAGACTGCGCTCGACCCACCGGGGGGCCATGGCGGTCTTCCACGGCCAAGGCGAAGGCCGCGGCAGCCTCCTCTTCGACAGCGAGCAGCGGGCCGTCACGCCCGGCCAGTTCGCCGTCTTCTACCGCAACGATGAAGTCGCCGGCAGCGGCGTCATCTCAAGGTGAGCGATGAAGGACTTTGAGATCGTCACCCTCGGCTGCAAGGTCAACCAGTACGAGTCGGCATCCTTCCGCAGCGCTTTCGAGAAGGCGGGGATGACCGCCGCCTCAGGACTTGCCGCCGACCTGATCGTCATCAACACCTGCGCCGTCACCAACAAGGCCGGAGCCCAGTCACGGCAGGCAATCCGCCAGGCGCTGCGCCGCAACGCCGGCTGCCGGCTGGTGATCACCGGCTGCTATGCCGAGGCGGCGGCCGACGCCATTGCCGACATGCCGGAGCTGGCCGACCGGTCTTTCGCGGTGATCGGCAACAGCGAGAAACACCTGCTGGTTGACACCGCCCTGATGGGCGAAGCCATGCCCGAGCGGCTTCCCGGCGACATCATGGCCGCCACCGAGATCAGCAGGCTGCCGGTGGGCCGCTTCAGCGACAAGACCCGCGCCTTCCTGCGGGTCCAGGACGGCTGCGACAGCTACTGCTCCTACTGCATCGTGCCCTTCACCCGCGGCCCCAGCCGCAGCCTGCCGGCGGACGAAGTGGTGCGCCAGGCCACGGTGTTTGCCGAAGTCGGCCACAGGGAGATCGTCGTCACCGGCATCCATCTCGGCCACTACGGTCGCGACCTGGTCGGCGGCCCCGACCTGGCCGGCCTGCTCGACAGGCTCTCCGTGGCCTTGCCGGAGATGCGCTTCCGGATCTCGTCGCTCGAGCCGCTCGAGATCGGTGAAGAGTTGCTGGGGCTGATCGCCTCCCGCCCCAATTTGCTGCCCCACCTGCATGTGCCGCTGCAGTCCGGCGACGACGAGATCCTCAGCCGGATGAACCGCCGCTACACGGTCGCACGCTTCGCCGACACAATCGAGCTGTGCCGCCGCCACCTGCCGGACGCCGCCATCGGCATCGACATCCTGGCCGGTTTTCCCGGCGAAAGCGAGGCCCATTTCACGAGAACCAGGGATTTCATCGCCGGCCTCGACTGCACCTACCTCCACGTCTTCCCGTACTCGGACCGCCCCGGCACCGAGGCCAGCACCTTCCGCGGCAAGGTCGCAAAACCGGAAAAGACGAGGCGGGTCGCGGAGCTGCTGGCGCTGTCCGAGAAGAAGAAAACGGCCTTCCACCGCCGCCAGCTCGGCCGCGTCC
>CAYYWK010000726.1:0-1808 GCA_964475345.1 uncultured Desulfobulbus sp. | reverse complement strand
CTCGGTCAGTACCGGGGTTACAGCCCATCATCACCCTCCGGCACCGAGACCTATGTGGAGGCGACATTGCAGGTGCGAGGAGGGCAGTGGTCGGGGACCGTCTTCCAGGTCAGGACCGGAAAGATGCTGGGGGAAAAGCGGACCGAGATCGCGCTGCGCTTTCGGCCTAACTCGCTCTGCCTGAGTTGCAGCGATGCGCTCGAGGCTCCGCCCAACGAACTGGTCATCCAGGTCTTTCCCCGGGAAGGGATTGTGTTCCGCTTCAATTCCAAAGTGCCGGGTTACCAGTACCGACTCGCGCCGGTTGTCGCCGAATATTGCCACAGCTGTGCGGTGGTCGGCAGCAAACCGGAAGCCTACGTCAAGCTGTTGAAGGATGCCCTGGCCAGTGACAGGACGCTTTTTGCCAGCTTCGCCGAGCTGCTGGCGCAGTGGCGGATCGCCGACCTGATCCGTGGCGCGGCCCCGGCGAGCGGGGTGGTGGTCTATGAACCTGGTGCCATGGCGGTTTCGCCGGGAGGTGCGGGATGTTGAAATGGATCAGTGTTTCCCAGCCGATCAGCGAGGATATGGCCGTCTACAAGGATCGTCCGGAGAAACAGCCGGTGATCGAGGTCGGCCGCACCTTCGCCGAGCACGGCATGGAAGAGGCAACGCTGCACCTGCCGCTGCATACCGGCACCCATGTGGATTACCCCCGGCATGCGATTGAAGGCGGTAAGTGTTCAAGCGATTTTTCCTGTTTTCCTGCGGAGTTCACGGCCCTGGTGGTGGATGTTGCCGGCAGCGCGGCGGAGTCTGTCGATATCGGGCAGCTGCGCGGCCTTGACCTGGCGGGTGTGGAGGCGGTGCTAATCAAAACCAGGCGCAGCCTGCTCCGCCGTTTCGACCCGTTCTTTCCCTGGCTGACCGCGGACGCCGCCCTGTGGCTGGCCCGCTTCCCATTGCGGTTTGTCGGGATCGACCAGCTGGGGATCGAACGCAATCAACCTGACCACGCCACGCATCGTGTCCTGCTCGGCCGCGACATCCTGATCATCGAGGGACTGGACCTGTCGGC
This sequence comes from uncultured Desulfobulbus sp., assembly GCA_964475345.1. GTDB lineage: Bacteria > Desulfobacterota > Desulfobulbia > Desulfobulbales > Desulfocapsaceae > Desulfoprunum. The sequence goes on along the minus strand of CAYYWK010000726.1, from coordinate 748 downwards.
CATCGAGGGTGGCCGCCGTCGTTTCCGGGCCTTTGCTCTCGGCATCCGCGGGGTCGAGGCCGAGCCGCTGCTGGTCTATGCGGCACCGGCCGATACTGCAATGGAGGCAGATCTATGAAAAACGCTCGCCCTATCTTCGCCGTTGTCGTCCTTCTGATACTGGTCATTTCCTTGGCGAGGGCGGGAAAGGCCCTGGCGGTGGTTGTCGGCGATATCGATTTCGCCGACAGCACAAGCGTTGGCGACCAGGCGGTGCCGTTGCGCAATGCGGCACTGTATCGCTATCTCAGCCTGATCTCGGTCTATGCCGCCGGACTCTATCTGCCTGCGGAGGCGGGGGGTGATTTCTGCCGGCCGGATACCCCGAAACGGCTGGAACTGAGTTACCTGGTGGAGATCGCGGCAGCCGATTTCGCGCGCAGCGCCAATCATGTCCTGGCCAAGAATCTCTCGGCGGAGGATGCGGCGGCGCTTGCCGACAGGATCGAAGCGTTGCACAGCGCGTACAGGGACGTGGAAGAGGGCGATCGCTACAGCCTGACCTATATTCCGGATCAGGGAACCGAACTGGCCTTGAACGGCAGCGTGCTGGTCAAAATTGAAGGTGCGGATTTTGCCTGCGCCTATTTCGGCATCTGGCTGGGACCGGAACCGATCGACGATGGTCTGCGCGACAGGCTGCTGCAGGTACGTCAGTGAAACGACGGGGTCCGATGCCGGCAAAGGAGGCATGACATGAACAGCTACT
>CAYYWK010000725.1:0-1809 GCA_964475345.1 uncultured Desulfobulbus sp. | reverse complement strand
TTGTCAGAGGTACCGTTACCGTGACAAAGGACGGTAAAACTGAGGTCAGCGTCAAGGAAGGCAGACTCGTATTTGCAACAGCCGACGGCATGAAGACGGTCAATGCCGACGAGAAAATTGTCCTTGCCATTTCCACCCCCCCTCCTGGAGGCAATCCTCCTCCCGAGGATGGCAACCTGGAGCCGTGGCTCTGGGGTGGAGCTGCTGCAGCCGCCCTCGCAACCGGTTTAATCATCGCTGAGAACAACGATGATGACGATGACGATGGCGGACAAGGCGGAGGGGAAACGGGAACAGACGATGGTGATTCAGGTTCCGGAGGGCGTGACCGTCGTGATAATAAGGCCCCGACCCCGCCCCCGGCCCCGACGCCGACACCAACGCCGACCCCAAGCCCAAGTGCCTGATTGCTGAAACCGCTGTACAAGAGGACTGCCCAAGATTGACGATACGGCAGTCCTCTTTCTGTTTGAGACGTTCTTTATCCTGCAGCATCCTGAAGTGAATATACCCATGATCAACACACTTCGTACCCTCCTTGTTCTCATTGCGTTTCTTTCCCTGTTCGGTTGTGCGGAGGAGCAATTCCAGGCGAACACTGATCTCCAGCAATTTCAGAAGGCAAGTGACGTGGCCGAGACGGAAAAGGCCACCTCCGAGGAGATCAAGGTGGAGCCGGTGACTGCCGCTATCGAGACTGAAGACATCGGTGATTATGTCTTGGGGCCTGGAGATCTGATACAGGTTACGGTGTTTGAAACACAGGAACTGAACACCGAGGTCCGTGTCTCCTCACGCGGGCAGGTCAGCCTACCCCTTCTTGGGACGGTGGAGGTCCGGAATTTGACGGCAGCTGAAGCGGAAGAACGGATCGAGAGCCTGCTCGCCGCCAAATATCTCCAGGATCCCCACGTATCCATATTCATCAAAGAACATGTCAGCAAACAGATCACCCTGGTGGGCTCGTTCAAAAAACCGGGGACCTATGACTACGTGTCCAAACGCAAACTGCTTGATGTGATCGCCATCGCGGAGGGCCTTACGGAGGCTGCGGGTTCTTCGGCCTACATAACCCGCTTTGACGAAACAACCAAGAAAAACAAGAATTATTTCGTAGATTTGGACGAACTTATCCGTAAAGGGAATATGGCCCAGAACATCATGGTGATGGGTGGCGATGTCATCTTCATTCCCGAAACCGGTCAGTGTTTTGTTGATGGGGCGGTACGCAAGCCGGGAACGTATCCGATCCGCAGCGGAATGACAATCACCGAGGTCGTCACGCTCGCCGGTGGCTTGGCCGGGTATGCCGATACCGACAAGATCAAACTCATTCGCCACATGGGCACCGGTAAAGAGCGGCAGGTACTGAGTCTGAGCTACAACGACCTGCAGGCTGGCGTTGGTGACAGTCTCCTGATCAAGGACCAGGATATTATATTTGCGGAATCGAGTTCGAGCGGGCTGCTCTTTTCCGGATCGGGTTTCACCCTTGGCTTTATGGGAACCGGCGTCAGTTTCTCCAACCCGAAGAAATGATATCCAGCAGTCCTTCCCCGGCCGGGAAAGCAGCGCGCGTCGCTCTGCAGCATGCACCACGTTTGATGGTGTTTTTTATTGTCGGCACCATCCCGTTGTTGTTCGGGGCAGTGCACCCCATCGTCCAAGCGGTATACGTGGTTGTGATCCTGATCGGCCTTGGCGGCTGGCTTGTGCTGGAGTTGCCGAGGCTGCCTCTGTCCTGCATTTCCTGGAAATGGCTGTCCGTCCCGTTCGTCGTGATCATCTATCTTTTCATTCAGTCGTTTC
>CAYYWK010000724.1:0-1818 GCA_964475345.1 uncultured Desulfobulbus sp. | reverse complement strand
GGATCTGGCGAAAAAGGGTGTCAAGATCGTCAACCGCCAACTGGGCACGGGCACCAGGCTGCTGCTTGATTACGAGATCGCCAAATCCGACATCAGTTCCAGCCTGATCGATGGCTATCAGCGGGAGGTAACTCGCCATATGGATGCCGGTCTCGAGGTCTTGTCCGGGCGGGCCGATGCAGCGCCGGCAATCAGGGCGGTGGCCGGTCTGCTTGACCTCGACTTTCTACCATTGCGCTGGGAACGATACGACCTTCTGATCGCCCGTGAGCGCTTCTTTGAAAAGGGGATCCAGGATTTCATCGGTTTACTGCATGAAAAGGAGTTCAGGGAAATAGCCGGTACGTACACCGGCTATGACATTTCCCTGTGTGGCAAGATGCTTTTTCCAGATAATTTACGGGTAAAGGAGTAGGCTATGAAAAAATTCAGTTGCGCTCTAATCGGCATATTTCTCATGGGATATGCCACTCTTGGCAGCGCTGTCGCCGACGACAAGGTGCTGACCATGTCAACCACCACCAGTACCGAATCCTCTGGGCTTCTCGATGTGCTGCTTCCAGAGTTCAAGAAGGATACCGGAATTGACGTCAAGGTCCTGGCCAAAGGCACAGGAGCGGCATTGAAGGACGGGATGGACGGCAACGTCGATGTCGTTTTTGTCCACGCCAAGGCGAAAGAAGCGGAGTTTGTCGAGAAAGGTTTCGGCACCCAGCGCTACGCGGTCATGCACAATGACTTCGTGCTGATCGGGCCGCCGACCGATCCGGCTGGGGTCAAGAGTTCCAAAGATTCGATAGAGGCCTTCGAAAAGATAGCTGCTGCCAGGTCCATGTTCATCTCTCGGGGAGACGACAGCGGCACCCACACTAAGGAGCAGTCGATCTGGGGCAAGACTGGGCTGAAGCTGATCGAGTCCAAGCAGAAGGTAATGATCGAAGGCAAGGAGAGCGAGGTCGTCGCCAAAAAGCCGGAAAATTCCGATGCATGGTATTATTCAATTGGCCAGGGCATGGGCAAGACCATCACCTTCGCAGATGAAAAGAATGCCTACACCATCGCCGACCGCGGCACCTACATCGCCTACAAATGGGGCAAGACGCCGGCCGTCGATCTCGATATCCTGTTCGAGGGCGATGCCTCGCTGGCCAACCCCTACGGCGTGATCCCCGTCAATCCCAAGAAATTTCCCCACGTCAAGTACGACATGGCGGAGCAGTTTGCTGACTGGCTGGTTTCTCCGAGGGGTCAGCAGGTCATCGCCGACTTCAAGGTTGAAGGCAAGCAGCTGTTCTTCCCGGATGCGGTAAAATAAGCGGGAGCAGCCGGCAGTATCGGGGGAGGAATCGTTCTTCCAGTTCTTCCCCTTTTTTTCGATCGTGCCGCATCCCCGAGGCGTGAGCGCCGGCGCGGTCTGCGCTTTTCCGGCAGAAAATGGCAAGGCAAAGCATATGGAACTTCTGCGAGACAGCGTCTATTCAGCCATCCTGCTGCTGATCAATCTCGACCAAGAGACGCTGTTCATCATCTGGGTGTCGCTCAAGGTCAGCGGCCTGTCGACGCTGATCGCCTCTCTTGTCGGCATTCCCGCCGGTCTGCTGATCGCCCAGTCGGTCTTCCCCGGCAAGCGCCTCGTCCTCACCTGCCTCAACACCCTGCTGGCCCTTCCCACCGTGGTCATAGGTCTGGTCGTCTACGCCTTCATTTCCAGACGGGGGACGTTTGGTTCACTCGGCCTCCTTTACACCCAGGAGGCGATGATCATCGGCCAGGTCATCCTGATCGTGCCGCTGGTGACCAGCCTGACCATCGCCGCGG
>CAYYWK010000723.1:0-1825 GCA_964475345.1 uncultured Desulfobulbus sp. | reverse complement strand
AACAGAAATGAAACCAGCGCGCCAACTCATCATTGATAAGATTCGCGCGGCATTTGCCGACGTGAGGCTCGACGACGGAATCGGTTTGTGGGAGGCGCAGGGGCTGGATGATTACGAAGATGAGTGGGTGTGTAAGCAGTATAGAGAAAAGGACGAGAAAGAGAATTGGGCGAAAATTCCCCCGGAGATTTTAGTGCGTTGTCACAGTAGCCTCAGCTTCTTTGACCCAAAGGGGATGAGATTCCATTTGCCCGCGTTTTTAATCGGCGAGCTAAACGGCACGGTTAGCATGGGCACCGATTTTCATCTTACCGAATTGGATGATTTCAAGAGGCAGAAATACACACTTCTAACCGAGGCGCAGAGATCGGCGGTGGAGTCATTTCTGTGGGAGTTACTTGAGGACGAAGATTATTCTTTCTCGCGAGAAGAGATTTCCCGAGCCTTGGAAGACTATTGGATGAAGAAATGAAAACTGAGCCTAACAAAGCGACAAATTCCGAGCTCACGAAATCGAATTTCCGTCATGTCGCAGGAGCACGAAAAGAAAATCATCCAATCCATGAATACCCAATCCGAATCCAATTTAAGATTCCGGAACCCATTGGATAACAAACTACTTCGGAGACTAATAAGGCGAGGGAGTCAATGCGTATGCTTGGCTCATCTTTGACGTTAAACTGAATGATGAAAAAAGCTGACAACAAAAAAGTGGTTTATAAAATTACTTATCCTAATGGAAAGATCTATATCGGTAAAGACTTAACAAACGATATCAATTATTTTGGAAGTGCAAATGGAACTTTAATTTCTAAGGATTTTTCTGAAGAAGAAAGAAAGGATTTTATAATAAAAAAGGAAATACTATTCGAATCAGATAACACTGATGAAATAAATAAGAGGGAAGTCGAACTGATTAGAGCATATCAATCAAATAATCCTTCAATTGGCTATAATAATTGGCCAAAATTTAAATAATTCGTTTAACCAGTCGCTTAACTGGACCCGGCAAACATCGCGGGCCGGTGAATTCAACGTTGAAACCCCGAGGCTTTGCACACATTCTGAACACCCCCTTCCGAACCTACCCTCCAACCCCATGAACATCCCAGCGAACCTGCCCCTCGTTGAAGAGATTCTCGCCGAGTTCAGGGAGACCGTCGGCAATGATTTTGCCGGATACCGGAACCACGTCTACCGGGTGAGCATCTTCTGTTGCTCTCTTGGCCCGTTCTCCGAGCAGGAGAGGGAAAAGATCCAGATCGCCGCCTGTTTCCACGACCTCGGCATCTGGACCGCCGGAACGCTTGACTATCTGCCGCCGTCGCAACTGCTGGCCTCCAGGTACCTGACCTCCGCGGGCAGAGCGGCCTGAATTGCCGAAGTCGATGAAATGATAGCGATGCACCATCGCCTGCGGTCCTGCAGGGATTCCGCGTTTCCCCTTGTCGAGAAATTCCGCCGCGCCGACATCGCCGACTTTTACCTGGGCATGGTTCCCATGGGTATTTCCAAAGACCTGATCGTGCAGGTCAGGTCGCAGTTCCCGAACGCCGGCTTTCACAGGCGGCTGCTCCAGCTTGGCTGCAGGTGGCTGGTGAGGCATCCGCTCAATCCGTTGCCGATGTTCAGGTGGTAGATCATGGCCATCGGCTGCAGGCGCGACGGCGCCAGCGGGCCGTGGCCTGAATGCAAACGTCAACACACGAGGTATGGCAGATGATCGAACCGAAAAGCTCGTTTCCCGTCTTTATCGTCAGGGATCTCGAGGCGGCGAAAGCCTTCTACACCGGGAAGCTTGGCTTTAATCTAGTCTTCTCGGGAG
>CAYYWK010000722.1:0-1841 GCA_964475345.1 uncultured Desulfobulbus sp. | reverse complement strand
ACCCGGTAAGTGGCGAAATCGTCCAGGAACTGCAGCGTCAGGCCCGGGACTATCACGTCAATTGTGATGTCACTGTCAGAGTCAAGGAACTGTGGGCTTACTACGACATGAGCAACAGGCTCCTGCTCAAGCGGATCGACACGCCGATGGAAATCCTCATTGTCGTCGAGGATATGATGTCTTGCTACCAGGCCCTCGGGGTCGTCAGTCAGACTTTCCGACCGATCCCGCGAACCATCCGGGACTTTATCGCCAATCCGAAACCCACCGGTTACCAGGGGCTGCATGCCAGGGCTATCATCAAAGGCCAGAAATTCCTGTTCAAAATCCGTACCAGGGAGATGGCTCGCCGCGCGCAGCGAGGCCTGTTCCGCAACTGGACATCGAAGTCGGGCAAGCAGGGGCAATTCATCCGCGAGATCCAGGAAATGTTCGATGTGCTCGGCTCGGACGATTCGGTATCTTATCGTGATGTCATTGCCGCATCCGGTAAAAAGGAAATCTATACCTATACTCCGCAGGGGGATCTGGTCTGCCTGCCGTTCAGATCGACTGTGCTTGATTTCGCTTTCAGGGTTCATACCCAGATCGGTATCACCTGTCTGGGGGCGATGATCAGAAACAAGCGAGTCCCCGCCGACCATATCTTGCGGGATGGTGACATGGTGCGGATCATCCGTGCCGACAAGCCGGTACATTTTGATCCGCAGATTCTCAACGAGTGCAAGACTCCGCGAACACGTGCGGAACTGGCGAAGGGATTCAGGTTGCGGCGTCGCAAGGTCTCCCAGGAGGTTGGCCATTCGCTGCTTCGCCAGGAAATGCTGCGCTATGGCATTCCTTTTGATATCCTTGGCGGGGAAGGGGTGCAGAGACTTCTCGGCAGATATTCTCTGGAAGGCATCGAAGAACTCTACATCCGGATAGGCGAGGGGCGTTTGCGGCTGAGAGAGGTCATTGAACGGATCAAGGAAGATCTTTTTGGCGGCGTATCTCCACTGGTTACGCCGACCGGCGCTTTCAACAGGATTGAACTGACGACGCTTGACCCGGTGTCGGTGAAGTTGTCATCTTGCTGCAAACCGAATCCGACAGCAAAGGATAACTGCGCCTTGATGACGGAAAAAGGCCTATCCGTCCACCACAAGAAATGCAACCGCCTTCATGAGATTAAGTTCCAACGGGAAGATGCCGTCAATATCACCTGGAAGCTGAGGGAGACCCTGGTGGTCAAACGGCAGGTGCTATACCTTCTCAAGGCCTCACGTGATGAGGTGATGGACATTCTGCGGACACTTCCGGAGGAACTTGAGATTGCCAACCTGAAGGTCCTGTCCAGCTACTCTTCTCTGCACCCATCCTGGGAGTTGACGTTCGCGATTCCTGATCTCCATGTACTTTCCCGCGTTCTCCGGCATTTTGATAAGTCTTCGATACCCTATGAATTTTATCTTGAGTGTTGACCGGCTAGGTTCGCCGGCACTTCTCAGGGGGACTCGAGATCCTTTTCTGGATGCATGGCCCGCTTGTCGGTGTAGTTGCTAAGAACCTGGGCGAGCATATCGGGCAGGTCGTTCTTTTGCCTTGAACTCCTGTGAAGCTGCGTCAAGGTCTTTTTAAGGGTTATCTGTTCGCCAAGAAAGACATGTCTGAGTATAAGGGAGATCAACCTGGTGATGGTTGTCAGATTCGAGATGCGGGACTGCAGGTGCTGATCGCGGTCGAAGGCCGTCGATGCGAAGATTTCCACCGGATGCCCATCCATTTCGCTGACCGAAACATACCAGGTATTCCGCTCTCTGTCAGTTGTCCGGTAGCGGACGGCATCAAGGACGTCCGGC
>CAYYWK010000721.1:0-1844 GCA_964475345.1 uncultured Desulfobulbus sp. | reverse complement strand
CCTCGGCCCCCTCGTACTGGTACCCGAGGTTCTCCAGCTGCTTCAGCTCGCTGATGATCGACGACAGCAGCGGGTCGGAGGCGCTCAGCTTCAGGCCCCACTGCTTGGCCTTGTGCAGGACGTTGGCGCGGCCGGCCTGGTCGGAAATGAGGATCCGCCGGATGTTGCCGACCTTGTCCGGCTCGATGTGTTCGTAGGTCAGCGGGTTGCGCTTGACGGCGCTGACGTGGATGCCGCCCTTGTGGGCGAAGGCCGATTCGCCGACGTAGGGCTGGTAGCGGTTGTTCGGCAGGTTGGCCAGTTCGTTGACCAACCGTGAGGTGGTGTAGAGCCGGTCGATATGTTTGCGGACCTCGCAGGCCAGCCCCATCTTGAAGACCAGGGCCGGGATGATCGAGGTAAGGTTGGCGTTGCCGCAGCGCTCGCCAAAGCCGTTGATCGTGCCCTGGATCTGGTCGACGCCGCAGGAGACCGCCAAAAGCGAGTTGGCGACGGCGCTCTCAGAGTCGTTGTGGCAGTGGATGCCGGTCTTGACCTTGCGCTCGCAGCCGTCCAGGTACTGCCTGACCCGCTCGATGACCGGGGGCAGTTCCTGGGGCAGGGTGCCGCCGTTGGTGTCGCAGAGGATGATGGTCTCGGCGCCGCCGGCCACCGCCCGGCCGAGGGTGGCCAGTGCGTAGTCGGGATTGTCCTTGAAGCCGTCGAAGAAGTGTTCGGCGTCGTAGAGCAGGTGCTGCACCTTCGGCCGCAGGAAGGCCAGCGAATCCTCGATGATCAGCAGGTTGTCGGCGAGTTCGATATGCAGGGCATCGCGGACGTGGACATCCCAGCTCTTGCCGAAAATCGTCACGGCCGGAGTCCGGGCGTCGAGCAGGGCCTGCAGGTTGGGGTCCTTTTCGGCCTTGTGGCGGAAATGGCGGGTCGAGCCGAAGGCCGAGATCTTGGCGTGTTTCAGGTGCATCCCGTGGATTTTCTGGAAGTACTCCACGGAAACCGGGTTGGCGCCCGGCCAGCCGCCTTCGATGAAATCGACGCCCAGCTTGTCCAGGGCCTGGGTGATGCGGATCTTGTCGTCGACCGAAAGGTTGAAATTCTCGGCCTGGGTGCCGTCCCGCAGCGTTGTGTCGTATATCTCTATCGTTCTCCCCATGACGTCCTCGTCGTCTCGCAGCTCGTCTTCGCGGCGGATGGGCGCCCATCGGCGCCGCCCGTGCCCGGAGTTGAACTGCCAATAATACGCAGCTTTGCCGCAAAAGCAAACAGGTAAATGCCGCCGCGGCGATTTGCCGCAACGGCTGGTTCCAGGATCGACAACAGGCCGCACCCCGTGATGGCGCGGCTGCGGCAGCGGCCTGTCAGAAATCGATGACGAAACTGTAGACCCCTTCCACCAGCCGGGTCTGGACCTTGTGACCGCTGTGGTTGAAGATGGTCTGCATGCGGATGTTGTCGCGCAGGACCTCGGCGGTGAAACCGGCGATGCCGTTGCGCTTGGCCAGGTCGGTGAGGTGTTTGAACAGGAAGGAGCCGATCCGCTTGCCCTGCCAGTCGTCGCGGACGACGAAGGCCACTTCGGCGCGGTTGGTCTTCTCGTCGAGATAGTAGCGGCCGACGGCGATGATATCTTCGCCGTGGGCCTCGGGGATGGTGCCGACGATGGCCACGTCCTTGCGGTGGTCGACGTAGACGAAGTCCTGGATCTGCCGGTGGCTGAAGTTGACCTGGCTGCTCATGAACCGGTAGTAGATGGTCTCCCGCGACAGGGTGTAGACCAGGTCACGCATCAGCGGTTCGTCGGTGGGCTGGATCGAGCGGATGGTCAGCTGGGTGCCGTCCTCGAGCAG
>CAYYWK010000720.1:0-1845 GCA_964475345.1 uncultured Desulfobulbus sp. | reverse complement strand
CGTTTCCGGCGGCGAGGAAGGCGCGCTCAAGGGGCCGTCGCTCATGCCCGGCGGGTCGATCGAGGCCTGGCCGCTGCTCGCCCCGGTCTTCACGGCCATTGCCGCCAGGGCCGGTGACGGGGAACCCTGCTGCACCTGGATGGGACCCGACGGTGCCGGCCATTTCGTCAAGATGGTCCACAACGGCATCGAATACGGCGACATGCAGCTGATAACAGAGGCGTATCAGATCATGCGACGGGTTCTCGGCATCGCACCAGCGGGGATGGCGGAGATTTTCGAGGACTGGAACCGGGGCAGCCTGCAGAGCTACCTGATCGAGATCACCGCCGCCATCCTCCGCCACCGCCAGCCCGCCGGCACGCCCACCGTCGATATCATCCGCGATGGCGCCGGCCAGAAAGGCACCGGCAAGTGGACGGTGGACGCCGCCCTTGATGGCGGCATACCGCGGTCGCTGATCAGCGAGTCGGTCTTCGCCCGCTGCCTCTCGGCTCAGAGGGATCTGCGGATGGAGGCCGCCACTGCTCTGACAGGTCCCTCTCCGGCCTTTGCAGGCGACAGCGGCGCAGTCATCCGGCAACTGGAGCGGGCCCTGTACTGCGCCAAGATTATCTCCTACACCCAGGGCTTCTCGCTGCTGCAGGAGGCTTCCCGCGAGCACGGCTGGAATCTCGATGCCGCAGCGGTGGCCAGGGTCTGGCGGGGGGGATGCATCATTCGCTCGGTCTTCCTCGACCGGATATCCGCAGCTTTCAACCAGCTTCCAGGTCTTGCCAACTTGCTGCTGGCGCCATCCTTCACCGCTGAGATGGGAGGGGTTCAGGCCGGTCTGCGGGCGATAGTCGGCCTTGCCGCCGCCCACGGCATCGCCGTGCCCTGCCTGTCGGCCGCCCTGGCCTATTACGACGGACTGCGCACCGCCAGCCTTCCCGCCAGCCTGCTCCAGGCCCAGCGCGACTATTTCGGCGCCCATACCTACGAACGGGTCGACCGGCCGCGCGGCGAGTTCCACCACACCGACTGGACTGGCAGCGGTGGCAGCACTACCGCGACAACGTACAGCAGGTAGAAAGACTCCAGAGAAAAGCAGTCGCCGCAAACCTGTCTGCCCATGCGGCAAGCCAGACCGGGCGCGGCCCCACCCCGGGGGTGCATCTCCGTCCTGACCAATGTTCCGCACATGCCGGCGGATATCAGAGTTTCTGGGGCATGACAGCCATGGCCGGCGACAGGGCCGGCGAGCCTCGCCAGTTCATGGGATCGCGCCGGAAGAAGTGGGCAAGAAGGACCGCCAAGGGAAACGGTCACCCCGCCCCGCCCGTCCTTCTGAGCGGGGTGACCGGGAGGAGACCGGCTAGAGCTGGTGCTGCTGCACCTGCAGGCGACTGCCGTTGGTGGTGAAGGACATCTCGTCGAGCCACTGGATGCCTTCCTGAGTGATAAGGGAATACTGCCCCTCCAGATTACTGATGATCACTCCGGAGGCATGCAGGGCCCTGAGCAGCTGCCTGGCCTCCCCGACGCTGATGTGCAGCGCCCTGGCGATCGTATCGGTATCCATGACCTGGGGCGACGCGTTGTTGGTGGCATTCTCCGCCAGCAGCCGCAGAACCTGGTGTTTCAACACCTGTAAACGCATGATGACCTCATTGCTTGAAATACTCCTGTTCATCCCCGGCGACCGGCCCAGGAAAACCGGCCCCGTAGTGCTGCGCGCCGCCGGCCGGGACCGGCGGTGCGCAGATGTATCCGTCAGACAACACCCTGGTCGATCATCGAGTCGACGACCTTGACGAAACCGGCAATATTGGCGCCGGTCACGAAGGCGGCAAAGCAGGCTTC
>CAYYWK010000719.1:0-1845 GCA_964475345.1 uncultured Desulfobulbus sp. | reverse complement strand
CGCGCCCGAACCCTGGCCATATTCGTAGGCAAGCGCAAAGCAATGGCTATGTCGATACGCCAGCAGGATCCGCTGCAGCGGCAGACTGCGCTCGGGCAACTGCTGCAGGGCTCGGTTCTGGACGGATGAGCGAACCCGTGGTATTCTGCTGCACTTGTGTATCGATCCCTGTCGATCGGCCCGGTTCCGGATCCGACGGCAGGGACATCTGAAAAGGCAACCCCTCTGGCGCTCAAGGCGAGCGGGAGTGAATATGTATATCTGCATCGATTTTGACGGAACGATAGTCGACCACCGCTACCCAGAGATTGGCGAACCGGTGCCGATGGCCGTGAAATGGCTGCTTCGCCTCCAGGACAGTGGGGCGAGGCTGATCCTCTTCACGATGCGCTCCGATGACCCGCGTTTCGGCAACCTGTTGACCGATGCCGTGCAGTACCTGGAGAAAAACGGGATCAAGCTGTTCGGCATCAACGCCAACCCCGACCAGAAGACCTGGACGTCAAGCCCCAAGGCCTACGCTCATATTTATGTCGATGACTCGGCATTCGGCTGCCCGTTGATCCAACACAAAGGATTCGCCCGGCCTTGCGTTGACTGGAAGAAGGTTGGTCCGCAGCTTGAACATATGTGCCTGAGCCAGGTCTGGTGATGGCCTGCTGAGGGCTTTGCCGGCCGGACACTGCCTGTTTTGCTGCATGGCAGGCGGGCCGAGTAATATCTTTCGAAAAGGACGAAAAATGGCTGTGATTGTCACGCAACTTTATAAAAAGGTTGATGAAAATAAAGAATTCTGCTTCAACGTCGAGTCGGCCAGATCCTTGACCGGAGCGGAACTGCTTTGCCTTCGCCAGATCCTGGCCGACGGATTTGTCGCAAAAACCGTGACAACCAGGCCGAACCTGACAGGTGAGCGGGTTGTGGAGATTGGTCCCCGGCTGAACTTCGCCACTGCCTGGTCCTCGAACATGGTGTCGATCTGCAGGGCGACAGGTCTTGAGATGGTGACCAGGGTCGAACGGTCGCGGCGGATTTTTATCGCGGAACATGTTGAAATACAAAAATATATGGAGAATAACCATGATCGGATGACCGAATGCCGCTATCTGGAACCACTCAAGAGCTTTGAAACCGGCATCATTCCGGAGGCGGTCTACGAAGTCGATCTGATCGGCAAGGGCCCGGAGGGCCTGCTTGACATTCCAGGTGTATCGATGGATGAGTGGGACCGCAACCTGTATTTCGACTATTTCGTGAAAAAACAAGGCCGTAATCCAACCATTGTTGAGATCATGGATCTCAATAACGCCAATTCCGAGCACTCCCGCCATGGTTTCTTCAAGGGGCTGCAGGTCATAGACGGCAAGGAGATGGCGGATTCCCTCTTCAGCCTGGTCACCTCCACCCTGACTGCCAATCCGAAGGGTTCGGTCATTGCCTTCAAGGATAATTCCAGCGCGGTGGCGGGTTTTACAATCCAGACCCTGCTGCCGGAACGGCCGGGTGAGCCCTCTTCGTTTGCCCCGGCAGCAGTCAGCTATCATCCGCTGCTGACCGCCGAAACCCACAATTTCCCCACTGGCGTCGCCCCTTTCCCGGGGGCTGAAACCGGCACCGGTGGCCGTATCCGCGACGTCCAGGGTACCGGTCGGGGCGGTTTTGTCATCGCCGGCACCGCCGGCTACTGTGTCGGCAACCTGCACATCCCCGGGTATTCGCTGGAATGGGAGGATCAGTACCCTTGTCCCGGTAATCTTGCCTCTGCCCTGGTAATTGAGATTGAGGCTTCCAACGGCGCCTCGGATTACGGGAACAAGTTCGGCGAACCGCTGATCCAGGGGTTTA
>CAYYWK010000718.1:0-1863 GCA_964475345.1 uncultured Desulfobulbus sp. | reverse complement strand
AGCGCCAGATGGAACTCGTAGTCGAAATCGGAGACTGCCCGCAGCCCTCGGATGATCGCCTTGGCCTTCTGCTGGGCTGCATATTCAACCAGCAGGCCGGAAACCGATTCGACCCTGATCCGCTCTTCATGCCCGAGATACACCTCCCTGATCATGCCGATCCGCTCATCGAGGGTGAACAACGGATTCTTGGTGGGATTGATGGCGACGGCGACAATGACGGTGTCGAAGAGGTCAAGCGCCCGGTTGATGAGGTCGACGTGGCCGTTGGTGATCGGATCGAAGGTGCCCGGGTAGATGGCGATGGATGGACTGTTCAGGCTGCTGTGCATGGCTGCTCCTTGGCGTGAGGGTAGTGCTTCAGGTGGTCAGTGTCTGCGGGTGGTCGGCCGGCCGGCGCTTGAAAAACCAGAACGCGGTATCGCCGTAGACCCTGTGGTCGCTGATTGCAAGAGTCGCCCATTGGCCCTCCAGGTCTTCGCCTGCCCGCTCCTCGGCAACCAGCAACCCATCGGCGGCCAGCAGGTTGTCGCGATCCACGTCGCCCAGCGTACGGCGGCAGAGGTCCGTGGCATACGGCGGATCGAGGAACACCAGGTCGAAGGGAGCCGGGGTCTGCCTGCGGATCTGGGCAAGCGGCAGGCCGCGTCGGAGATCGTGCGAGATCAGGTGGAAACAGGGGGCAAGCTCCGGCGGGATTCGCCCCGGGACCTGTTCGGCCCTGGAGGCGGTGCAGGCGATGATATTCCTGGTGATCAGCTCCAGAGCCTGGCGATGGTGATCGACGAAGGTCACGCAGCGTGCACCCCGGCTGAAGGCCTCGAGACCGAGGGCGCCGGTGCCGGCATAGAGATCGAGAACTGCGGCGCCTTCCGTCCGCCGGCCGATGATGCTGAACAGGGCCTCCCGCGCCCGGTCGGCTGTGGGGCGTATGGCGAGGCTCCTGCCCGGGGGGGAGAAGAGTCGCCTGCCTCTGGCGGATCCGCTGATGATCCTCACGTGTCGTCAACCGGAGAAATTGCGTTGTCCCGTGCGGTCCAGGCATTCCGGGGCCATGTCCTGCCACACCCGGACTGCCAGGCCAGAGGGGATCAGATATAGTCCGCGATCAGTTTTTCGGCGATCTGGACGGCGTTGAGGGCTGCACCCTTCAGGATGTTGTCGGAGACCACCCAGAGGTTGATGCCGTTGGCGATCGACTCGTCCTCGCGGATGCGACCGACCAGCGTCTCGAACTTGCCGGCGCAGTCGATGGCCAGCGGGTACACTCCCTTCTTCGGCTCGTCCACCAGCAGGACCCCGGGGGCGCCGGCCAGCAGTTCCCTGACCTCGCCGGCGGTGATCTTGGCCTTGGTCTCGATGTTGACCGACTCCGAGTGCCCGTAGAAGACCGGCACCCGGACTGTCGTGGCGGTGACTCCAATGGTCGGGTCCTCGAAGATCTTGCGGGTCTCGTTGACCATCTTCATCTCTTCCTTGGTGTAGCCGTTATCGAGAAACGAATCGATCTGCGGCAGGCAGTTGAAGGCGATCCGGTGCGGATAGACCTTCGCCTCCATCGGCTTGCCCCCGGCGTAGGCCATGATCTGGTTCTCCAGTTCGATGATGGCCTTGGCGCCGGTCCCGGAAACCGCCTGGTAGGTCGAGACGACGATCCGCTTGATGCCGACCTTGTCGTAGATCGGTGTCAGGGCGACCAGCATCTGGATGGTTGAACAGTTCGGGTTGGCGATGATGCCGCGTTTTTTGTAGCCGGCAATGGCATGGGGGTTGACCTCCGGCACCACCAGCGGGATCTCCGGATCCATCCGGAAGGCGCTGGAGTTGTCGACGACGATGGCGCCTGCCGCCGCCGCGGCGGGG
>CAYYWK010000717.1:0-1863 GCA_964475345.1 uncultured Desulfobulbus sp. | reverse complement strand
GGGGTCTATGGCTGTCAGCACCCTGCCGGTCTCGGCTGCATGGACAGCGGACCTCTCCTGCTGGGCTATGCCGAGCAGGACGGTGACGGATAGCCTGATCCCGGCTTCCCGGATCTTTTGCCCCATCGCGATCATTCTGGTCGAGTCGGCCCCCTTGCTGATCGCCGCAAGTGTCGCATCGTCGCCTGACTCGAGGCCGAGATAGGCGATGCTGAGGCCGAGATCCCGGAGCTGCCGGAGTTCTTCCGTTGTCTTGCTGTGGATCGATCGGGTGTTGGCATAGGTGCCGACCCTGGTCACCCAGGGAAGTTTCTCGCGGATCGAAGCCAGCAGGGCGACCAGTCGTTTCTGCGGCAGGATCAGGGCATCGCCGTCGCAAAGGAACAGCCGCTCCTGGCGGCGGCAATGGCTTGCGGCAAATTCCAGGTCGCAGGCGATGGTGTTCTCGTTCTTGACGGCGAAACGGCTGCCCTTGTACATCCCGCAGAAGGTGCATTTATTATGCGAACAGCCCCTTGTCACCTGCAGCAGGATCGAGGACGCTTCACTGGGTGGACGGAAGATGTTGCCCTGATAGTCCATGTCTGTTCCTTTGCTCTTTCGCAGTCGATGGCGCCGATCCGGCAATCCGCCGTCTGATGCCGAAGAGTTCCATGCGGTTGCTGTTCATCGGAGATATTTCCCATGCTTACCACGAATCCAGTTTTTCCTCATCTGTTTCGGCCTCTTGACCTGGGCTTCATGACGTTGCGCAACCGGGTCGTCATGGGCTCGATGCACACCGGTCTTGAAGAGGAGCGTGACGGCTTCAGCAGGATGGCAGCCTATTACGGGTTAAGGGCGGAGGGCGAGGCCGGCCTGATCGTCACCGGTGGCGTGGCACCGAACCGCTCCGGCTGGGTGGCGCCGTTCTCGATCAGGCTGGCGGATGCATCGCAGATCGATGGCCACCGGCAGATAACCGACGCGGTGCATCGGCACGGCGGGGCCATCTGCCTGCAGATCCTTCACGCCGGGCGTTACGGGTATCATCCGCTCTGTGTCGCGCCATCGCGACTGAGGGCGCCGATCAATCGCTTTTCTCCATGGGAGCTGAGCCCACGCCGTATCAGGCGGACGATCGGCGACTTCGTCCGCTGCGCCGATCTGGCCAGGCAGGCCGGTTACGACGGGGTCGAGGTGATGGGGAGCGAGGGCTACCTGATCAACGAATTCATCGCCGCCAAGACCAACCGGCGCAGTGACGAATGGGGCGGATCCTTTTCCAACAGGATCCGCTTCCCTTTGGAAATCGTGAGGGGGATCCGGGAGAGAGTGGGTGAGCGGTTCATCATCGTCTACCGGTTGTCGATGCTCGACCTGATCGACCGGGGCAGTTCCTGGCAGGAGGTGGTCGAGCTGGCGGTGGAAATGGAGGCGGCTGGAGCGACCATTATCAACACCGGCATCGGCTGGCATGAAGCAAGGGTGCCGACGATCGCAACCATTGTCCCGCGTGCCGGCTTTTCCTGGGTGACTGCCCGTCTGATGGGCAGCGTCGGGATCCCGCTGATTGCCAGCAACCGCATCAACATGCCGGCGGTGGCCGAACAGGTGCTGGCAGATGGAAGCGCCGACATGATCAGCATGGCCCGCCCTTTTCTCGCCGATCCGTTGTGGGTGAAAAAAGCCCGGGACAACAAGGTGGATGAGATCAACACCTGCATTGCCTGCAACCAGGCCTGCCTTGACCAGATCTTTGCCAGAAAGACTGCGTCCTGCCTGGTCAATCCCCGTGCCTGCCATGAAACCGTCAGGCCTTTTCGTAAAACGGGCCGGCAGAAACGGATTGCCGTGGTCGGGGCCGGCCCGGCCGGGCTGGCG
>CAYYWK010000716.1:0-1864 GCA_964475345.1 uncultured Desulfobulbus sp. | reverse complement strand
CGTGCCGGTGTCGGTGACCGGCACGAGCTCGTCTGCTGGCACCAGCACGGCGACAGCCATCGCAACCACCAGACGGAAGGCAAGAAGCAGGAGTTCGGCCCGGGCCTCGAGGCGCTGCTCAAGCGCCGCCATATCGTTCACGGCAGGGACCGGCTGACGGAAATTCTCGGCGACCATTTCCTGCCGGTCTTCACCCCGCCCTGGAACCGTCTCGACCAGGAGACCCTGCAGATCCTCGGCGAGGAGGGTTTCCTGGCGATTTCCCGCTACCGCGGCGACCGCCTTGCCGCACCACCCGGCCTGCCGGATCTGGCCTGCAACGTCGATCTCCACACCCGCCGCGAGGACAGCGCCAGGGAAGGCTGGCAGGCCCTGCTGGCAGAACTGGAGCAGGCGATGGCGGGAGGGCTGGCCGGGATCATGCTCCACCACAACCGGATGAACGGGGCATCGTTTCTCTTCCTCGACAAGCTGCTGGAACAACTTGCCAGACAGAGCGACATCCGCCTCTGCCTGTACCCACGGCTGCTGAGCGAACTGCACGGGAAAGAGGCCGGGCATCCCTGAATTTTTTTTCCTCCGGAAAACTGGCAATACGGTGATCCATGCCTATTCTTGCCAGAAGGACTGAGAATTATTCCTCTATTCCAGACGACCAGGGGGAGCGGATGGCAGCGGCAGCGCGCAGAAGGAACCGGACGGAAGTGGCCAGGCAGATCATCCTGCCGTGGCGTAAGTCCGTGGTGATGGCGGTCAACAGCCTGCGCCTGCGCTTCTTCCGGTCGTTGATCACCGTCTTCAGCCTGGCGCTGGCCATCGCGTTTCTCAGCTACACCCTGGTCAATACCGCCTTTGCCCGTGAATCCTTCCGCCTGCACGGCGAGACCGTGCTGCCGAGGCTGATCGAGCAGGGCTATCTGCTCGATGCCGCCGCGGGGAGCATCGTCGCGGGGCCTTCCGAGATCTGGTTGATCCTGCTGTCGCTCTTGGTTTGCACCGTCGGCATCGTCAACGCCCAGCTGATGTCGGTCACCGAGCGCTTCCGCGAGATCGGCATCATGAAATGCCTGGGGGCACTGGATCTGATGATCCTGCGGCTGTTTCTGATCGAAGCGGTGCTGGTGGGCATCCTGGGTTCCGGAGCCGGGGCAGTCCTCGGCCTGCTGGCTGCCTGGGTGGTATCGCTGGCCGGCAGCGGCGGTCTCGGCCTGAGCGGCCTCCATGTCCTGCCGCTGCTGGCGGAGGCGGCCAGGGCCTGGGTCGCCGGCATCGGCCTGTCGGTGCTCGGCGTTCTCTACCCGGCCATGCTGGCCGCCCGTCTCCAGCCGATCCTGGTGATGAAGGAGGAGTACTGATGGAAACCCACAATATCATCAGGGTGGTGGGGGTGACCAAGACCTTCGCCCTCGGCCGCCACCAGGTGGAGGTCCTCAAGGGGGTCGACCTGGCCGTCGCGGCAGGAGAATACCTGTCGATCATGGGCCCCTCGGGCTCCGGCAAAAGCACTCTGTTCAACATCGTCGGCGGCCTCGACAAGCCCACCTCCGGCTCCGTCTTCATCGACGAGGTGGACATTTCGCAGCTCGATGCCTACGAGCTGGCCTGGCTGCGCAACCGCAAAATCGGCTACATCTTCCAGACCTTCAACCTGATCCCGGTGATGACCGCCCTCGAGAACGTCACCCTGCCGATGATCTTCGGCGGCATGGGCGATGACCAGGCGGTGGCCAAGGGCCGCCAGCTGCTCGACCTGGTCGGGCTGGGCGAACGCTTCCAGCACAAGCCCTCGGAGCTTTCCGGAGGACAGCAGCAGCGGGTGGCCATCGCCCGGGCCCTGGCCAACGACCCGGCCATCATCCTCGCC
>CAYYWK010000715.1:0-1866 GCA_964475345.1 uncultured Desulfobulbus sp. | reverse complement strand
GCATGAAGAACCAGCGGGAGACATGGGAAACGAGTGCTCCCATGGCCGTCGTCGGAGTATGCATATCCGCCACGACCAGCTTTCCACCAGCTTTCAAGACCCGAAAGGCCTCGGAGAGACTTCTTTTTTTCAGGTCAAGCGGGACATGGTGGAAAAACAGACTTGAGACAACACCATCAAAAGTCGCATCGGCAAACTGCAGGTTCTCGGCGGCCATGGCAGCAAAGAGACAGTGTCCGCTCCCCCGCTTTTTTCGGGCAACTTCGATCATCTTGCCGGCGGCGTCAATGCCGGTCACGCTGCCTCCGAGATCGGGCTGCAGACGCTGGGCGATCATCTGGCAGAGGACGCCGGTGCCGCAGCCCAGATCGAGGATGGTATCGGTCGGACGCGGGGCAAGGGTGTCGAGTATGGTGAGGTCGTACTCCGTCTGTTTTGCCAGGAGGCAAATCGGCTCGAGGAGGTCATAGACCGAAGCGGCATAATCGAGCGTGCGGCCCCGGGTGGGAATCGATGGTATTGGCATTTTTGCAGTTGTCCTGATTATGGGATGATTCTGAAGTTCGTGTCCAGAAGAAGTTCCTCGCCGGTTCTGTCCTGATCAATCGCAGATGAAACGCTTGTGTCACGCCATTATGGCAGCATGACTGAAAAGGTTATCCACCCATCGCGACTTTCCACTTCGAGGGTTCCACCATGGAGTTCAACGATCCTTTTGGCAATTGTCAGTCCCAGTCCAGATCCGCCATAGGCCTGCGATCGTGATTTCTCAACGCGGAAAAACTGGTCGAACAGGTGTGGCAGATCGGCAGCGGAGATATCAGCGCCGGTGTTGGCAATGATCAAGGCTGCCCTGTCCCGCTCTTTTCGAGTTATAATCCTGATAGTGCCGTTTGTCGCATCGGTATATTTCACGGCATTGTCTATGAGGTTGATAATGAGCCTCAGGAGCTTTTCCGAATCTCCTGTAACCATGCACTCTTCGAGGTGCGTCTCGATGACCGTGCTCCGTGCCTGGAATATCTCATTGTAGTCGTCAATGACCTGCGATATCAATTCATGGAGCTTCACTGGTTCACGAGCGCAGCTCTCCCCCTGCTCAAGTCGCGAGATATCGAGCAGGTTGCGGACAAGTTTGCTCAGGCGACGCAAGGTGTTGAGCTGTTTTTCCAGTTCATCGGCGAGAGGTTGGGGCGGTCTGCCGGCCAGCATCTCTTCATGGCCCAGCATCAGGATAGTCAACGGGCTTTTCAGTTCGTGAGCGGCATTACTGATAAACTCCTTCTGCCTGAGGAAGGAATGCTGCAGGCGGTCGAACATGGTATTCAGGGAGCGACTCAGCAGATAGAGTTCATCCCGGCTGGTTGGGAGAGGGATTCTTCTGTCCAGCGAGTTTTCTCGTATTTCCTTGATTTCCTTATTTATTGTCGTCAGTGGCTGAAGGATTTTCCCTGACAGATAGTAGCTGACCAGGAAAATGAAGGTGATCGTTACAACAATGCCGGAGGCAAGCCTGGCAAGCAGCTCGCGCAGTTCCAGATCCAGCAAGAGTAAAGGTTTCGCAACCAGGAGAGAGTACGTTTCCGTGCCATTGCTCCTGGTCAGCAGTCGGGCTCTGAACCTGACAGTGTCATCGGTTATTTCATCCAATTCATCCATGTCTTCCGGGTCAACCCAGAGGGAGGAATAGGCAATATTTCTGGTGAGAAAGAACGCTTTTTGGTTGCCTGGGAAAGGGATGTCGATCTTTTTTGCAAGAGGTGATGCTACGATTATTTTTCCAGATTTATCTAGGATTTTCAGCCAATACCTTTCCAGGTGCTGGTCATCATGCTGAAAATGGTGTTCAGCGTTTTCCGACCGGGA
>CAYYWK010000714.1:0-1869 GCA_964475345.1 uncultured Desulfobulbus sp. | reverse complement strand
CCAGGCCGTCCCGCAGTATTTCCAGGTGAATCTGCTGATCGGGAAAATGCAGCCTACCCTCGCCATGGTCGACATGGATACCGAAGACCGTCCCCTCCATGCCCTTCAGCATCATTGATGGACTCTTCTCCACCCGCACCGTCGACCAGCGCGACTCGAAGCGGCCGGAACGGTTGTGGACAAATCGCGGCTGCTGTTCGTCGGCCAGCCCGAGGCGCGGCACCCAACCGAGCAGCCCGAAGAGCTGACAGCCGTTGCAGACGCCGAAGGTGAAGCTGTCCGGACGATTGTAGAACTCCCGAAACATTTCCTGCAGCCGCGGATTGAAACGGATCGTCGCCGCCCAGCCTTTTGCCGATTCCGGCACATCGGCGTAGGAGAATCCGCCGACCGCTGCCAAACCGCGGAACCCGTCGAGGCTGACCGCACCGTCGAGCAGATCCTGCATGCAGATATCCCACGGTTCAAAACCCGCCAGGAAGAAGGCCGAGGTCATCTCGCGGTCCGAGTTCGATCCCTCGTCACGCAGAATAGCCACCTTCGGTTTGCCGGACCGGGCAAGGACAGCGTCAGGCGCCGGTTCCGGGATGAACGGCAGGGTGTAGACAGGTCCCCGGCGATCATGGATCGCCGCCCGTTCCTCGTCGGCACAAGCCGCTCCCACCTGCAGCCGTTCCAGTTGATAGCTGGTCTCTTCCCACCAGGACCGCAGAAGCAGCATGTCCTCGTCGAGCACCAGGGCACCGTTGCAGCCGATCCTGATCCTCTTCTCCGGGGTCGAGGTGCCGATCACGGCAAGCGGCAGCCCGGCCTTTTCAATCACCGCCCTGACCTCATGCAGCCGCCCCGGCCGGATTTCAACGACCAGGCCAAGTTCTTCGGAAAAAAGCTGCTCAAAGACGCCTGCCCGCCCCGCCAACTCAACCTCTAGACCGCAATTCCCGCTGAAGGCCATCTCCAGCAGGGAAGTGATCAGGCCTCCGTCGCTGCGGTCATGACCGGCGCAGATCGAATCGCCATCTATCAGTTCCTGCACGGCAACAAATGCCCTGCGCAGAAATGCCGGATCATCGAGATCCGGGCACTCGTCCCCAAGCTGGCGATAGACCTGGGCCAGGGCCGAGCCGCCTAAACGGTTGCGACCGTTGCCGAGATCAATGAAGGCCAGAAAGGAACCCGGATGCCGGATATCGGGAGTTATCACTCTGGTGACATCAGGCACTGCTGCATAGGCAGAGATAACCAGTTCACGCGGCGACTTGACTGTCTCGCCGTCAACCCTGGTGGCCATCGACAGGCTGTCCTTGCCTCCGTCCACTGCCATGCCGACGGCGATCATGGCATCGCGCATGGCCCTGGCAGCATCGTAGATCGCCGCCCCCTCACCGGGCAGCTTCGGCGCCCACATCCAGTTGGCCGAGCATTTGATCTGGTCACAATCACCAATCCGGGCCCACACCAGGTTGGTCAGGGCTTCACCAACCGCCATTCGCGCCCCGGCCGCCGGATCGACCAGCAGTTTGATCGACTGCTCCCCGATAGCTGTGGCGATGCCGGTCACTCCAAGATGGCTCTGTGCCACCACCGCCACATCGGAAACAGTCAGCTGCAGCGGTCCGCAACATTGCTGCCTGGCAATCAGTCCAGTCACCGCCCGGTCGACCTTGCTGGTCAGAAAGCGCTTCGAACCCACCGAGACCAGGCGAAGCACCCGCTGCAGGGCGTCGCGCACCGTCAACTCCTCCGGCAATGACAGCGCTTTGAGGCCCGGTGTGCTGCGCTGGTCGCGGAAGGTCTTTCGCGGAATGTTTCCGAGCAGTACATCCAGTTCAATGTCAACCGGCTTCGAGCCGTCACTGGAATCTTGGA
>CAYYWK010000713.1:0-1878 GCA_964475345.1 uncultured Desulfobulbus sp. | reverse complement strand
GCTGTCGAACCGCCAGATGCGGCCATTGCGGCGACAGCTGCAGGTCGTCTTCCAGGACCCCTTTTCGTCGTTGTCGCCGAGACTGACGGTCCAGGAAATCATCGAGGAGGGCCTGCAGGTCCACGGTCTGGGCGGCAGTCGCGGCGAACGCTTCCGGCTTGTCGCCGAAACGCTCGCCGAGGTCGAGCTGGAACCGGAAATGGCCCATCGCTACCCCCACGAATTCTCCGGCGGACAACGCCAGCGCATCGCCATCGCCCGGGCCATCGTCCTCAAACCCCGGCTGCTGATCCTCGACGAACCGACCTCGGCGCTGGACATGACCATCCAGGCCCAGGTCATCGCCCTGCTGCGGCGCCTGCAGCAGAAGTTCGGGATGACCTACCTGTTCATCTCCCACGACCTGCGGGTGGTGCGGGCCCTGGCCGACCAGGTGGTGGTCATGCGGCACGGGCGGATCGTCGAATCCGGGCCGGCGCGGGAGGTTTTCGAAGCGCCGGCACAGCCCTACACCCGCGAGCTGTTCAGGGCTGCGCTGCAGTAGCCTTGCCGGCCCGCACCTTGTCACCGGCGATATCGCCGGCAAAGAGGGCGTGTCCCCGCTCCATCGCGCAGAAATCGCCGCACATCGTGCAGGTCACCTCGTTTTCCGGCATCCGGCTGCGCCTGATCTCCAAGGCCTTTTCCGGAAACATCAGCAGGCCGAAATGATCCTGCCAGTCGCTGTCACGGCGCGCCAGGGCCACCCTTTTCTCGAGGTCGCGGCGATCCGGGTACTTGGCGATGTCGCCGATCCTGGCGGCCAGCCTGGTCGCCCGCACCCCCTCGCGGACGTCCTCCTCGTTGGGCAGCGCCAGGTGCTCGGCCGGGGTGATGTAGCAGATCAGGTCGGCGCCATGCCGCGCTGAATTGGCGGCGCCGATGGCGGCGGTGATGTGGTCGTAGCCGGCTCCTGAGTCGGCCGGCAAGGGTCCGAGGACGTAATATGGTGCCCCCCCGCTCATCCGCTTCTCCAGCATGATGTTGCCCTCGATCTCGTCGAGCGGTACATGCCCCGGTCCTTCGACCATGGTCTGACAGCCCATCTCCCGGCCGATCTCAGCCAGCTCGCAGTTGATGATCATCTCGGCCATCTGGGCCCTGTCGTGGCTGTCGTGGATCGCCCCGGCACGGATGCCGTTGCCGAGCGACAGCACCGCGTCGTACTTCCGCATCAGCATGCAGACCCTGTCGAACTGCTCGTAGAGCGGATTCTCGCGGTCATGGTATTCCATCCACGAGACCATGAAGGTGCCGCCCTTTGATACCAGGCCGCCGTAGCGGAAACCCTGCCTGCGCAGGCGCTCGATCGAAAAGCGGTTGATGCCGCAGTGGATGGCCATGAACGAGATGCCGTCGGCCAGCTGGCGCTCGATGATCTCGAACAGGTATTCGGCATCGAGCAGGTTCGGGTTGCGCCGCCTGCGCGCCGTCTCGGCAAAGGCCTGGTAGAGCGGCACGGTCCCCACCGGCAGACTGCAGCCGGCCAGCACCTCGCGCCGCACCCGGTCGAGATCGCCGCCGGTGGATAATTCCATCAGGGTGTCCGCTCCCTCCTTTTCCGCCACCCGCGCCTTGCGCAGCTCGAGGCCGATGTCGGCGATGTCCGACGAGGTGCCGATGGAGGCGTTGACCTTGGTGCGCAGGCCGCGACCGATCCCCACCGCCCTCTGCCTTCTCGTCGGATGCCAGGGGATGACGATATGGCCCGCCGCCACTCCCTGCCGGATATTCTCCACCGCAATGCCTTCGTCCTGCGCCACCTGGTGCATCGCCTCACTGGTCAAATGCTGCCGCGCCGTTTCGATCTGGGTCTGCATGATGCCTCCCTGGGGAAGA
>CAYYWK010000712.1:0-1879 GCA_964475345.1 uncultured Desulfobulbus sp. | reverse complement strand
GCCTGAACAGGTGGTTGCAGCGCTGGCGGCGGGCGCAACCGCGGTGGTGGTCGGACTCAGCCAGAGGGTGCCGTATTTCGGCAAACGGGACCTGCAGCGGCAGGGTGCGCGCCAGGAAGCCGAGGTGGAGCGCTGGCGCCTTGAAGAGCGCAGGCTCGAACTGCGGCGGATGGTCCTCCAGACCTGGCACCGCCTAGCGCTGGTCGACCGCTCCCGGGAGGTGCTCGAGGAGAACATCGCGTCACTCGACGAGTTGATGCGCTACTCAGAAACCATGTACGGCGTGGGGCAGGGCCAGCAGCAGGACGTTCTCAGGGCCCAGCTTGAACGCTCGAAGATGGAGGAGATGTCCATCCGCCTGCAGCAGGAGCGGCTCTCGCTGCTCGCCACCCTCAACAGCCTCCTTTACCGCCCGACAGAGACGGCCCTGCCGGTACTGCCTGCGACCGCGGACGAGCCGCTGCGCCTTGACCAGGCGGAACTGGAGGAACTGGCCGACAGGCACCGCCCGGCCCTCAGGGTCCTGGCCGTCCAGCTCGAGAGGGCGGTGGTCGGCAGGGAGCTGGCCGGCAGGGAGTTCTTCCCCGATTTCACCCTTTCCTTTGAATACATGCTGATCGAGGAAGGGGAAGAGCGTGCCGGGGATGACATGTACACCGCCTCGCTCTCCTTCAACCTGCCGGTGCAGCGGGCCAGGCGGCACGCCATGGCCGCCGAGGCGGCCGCCGCTCAACGGATGCTGCAGGAGGAACGCAACGTCCTGCGCAATCAGATCAGCAGGGAAGTCGCCGAGTCCCTGGCGCAGCTCGAACGCAATGCCAGTCTGGGCAGGCTCTACAGGGATGGCATTCTCGCCCAGGCGGGCAGCGTCCTCGATGCGGCGGTCGCCTCCTACAGGGCCGGCCAGACGGATTTCATGAAGGTCCTCGACAGCCGGATGGCGCTGTTCTCTCTCGAGCTGGAGTGCCAGCGGGCGATAACCGAGTACCGGGTGCAGCTGGCCGCCCTGGAGGCCGTCGTCGGCGTCCGGCTACCCTCCGGTATACCGCAACACAAGGAGTAGGCCGGTGAAGATCTTGAAGATCGGAGTGTTGATCGCTCTCCTGGTTGCCGCCCTGGGCGGCGGCTATCTTGCCGGTACCCGCCACCCTGCCGGCCACGACCACGACAGCCTTATCCAGGAATCCGGCGCCGGGCCGGATGCGGCGAAAGAAAAACAGCTGTACACCTGCGGCATGCACCCCTTTGTCATTCAGGACGAACCGGGCCTCTGCCCGATCTGTAACATGACCCTCACCCCGCTGAAGCCGGGGACGGACGGGCAGCAGCCACAGGCAGTGAAATCCCCGCAGAAATGGCGGTCGCCGATGGATCCGGGCTACGTTCGCGATACCCCCGGCAAGGATTATATGGGGCACGATCTAGTGCCCGTTACCGAGGGCGGTGAAGGAGGGACGATCAGCATCGACCCGGTGACCGCCCAGAACATGGGGGTGCGGACCGAGCCGGCAGCCATCCGCACGCTGGTGAAAACCATCCGCACCGTGGGCTTGCTGACCTATGAGGAAGGGCGGCAGTTTACCATCAACAGCAAGGTCGACGGCTGGATCGAACAACTCCACGTCAACCGGCAGGGGCAGATGGTAGAAAAAGGCCAGCCGCTGCTGGAGATCTATAGCCCGGAACTGGTGGCGGCTCAGCAAGAATTTCTGCTGGCCCTCGAGAACAGCCGCCGCCAGCGCGGCAATCCCGTCGCCGAGGTTGCGCGCAGCTCCGAGCGCCTGCTGGAGGCGGCCCGGACCCGGCTACAGTACTGGGATATCAGCCCGGGACAGATCGAAGCCATTGCACACTCCGGAAAGATGGTCAAGACCCTGAC
>CAYYWK010000711.1:0-1879 GCA_964475345.1 uncultured Desulfobulbus sp. | reverse complement strand
TCCTCACAGCGGTATACACGATGCCCGAAACCCGGAATCTTCACCTTGTTCTCAAGTTTGTCGAGCACATACGACTCGGCGTTTTCCGGCGTGCCGATCTCCTCGATCATCTGCATGACTTCCATGTTAGCGCCGCCGTGCAGCGGCCCCTTCAGGGCACCGATGGCACTCGTGACACAGGAATAGATGTCGGCCATGGTAGCCGCCGTCACCCGGGCCGCAAAGGTCGAGGCGTTCAGTTCGTGATCGGCGTGCAGTATCAGCGCCATATCGAAAGCCTCGACAACTTTCTTGTCCGGCACCTGCCCCTTCAGGGTATAGAGGAAATTATAGGCGATCCCCTGTCCGGGAACCGGCTTGATTGGTTCATTCCCCTCGCGCAGGCGCTGGTGGGCGGCAACCAGCAGCGGCATGCGCAGGGTCAGGCGCTGAGCCTTGCGCAAACAGGCGTCAAGGGCCGTATTGCCGGAATCCGGGTCCCAGTGGCCCAGGGAGGACACCGCAGTTCGCAGCACCTCCATCGGTGTAACCGATTTGGGAAACATCCGCAGAATCATCACCGTTTCAACCGGCAGGGTCATCGAGCCGGTGAACCCGGAAAGAAACGCCTTGAACTCGGTGATCCGTGGCAGGCAGCCATACCAGAGAAGGTAGGCCACCTCTTCGAAGTTGCTGCTCATTGCCAGTTCGAGGGCATCGTAACCCCGGTAAACCAGGCGACAATTCTTGCCATCGATAAAGCAGATGTCTGACTGGCAGGCGACGACATCCGCCAGACCTGCCTCCGAGAGTTTCATTTCCGGTTCTTCCTTGACACAATTCTTTGCCATAGCTCCTACCCTGTAAACCTCTGACTCTTCTGTCCTCTTCACTTCTGGCGATCAACACGGCCACAAGAGTCTCTGTTGCGATTCTCGTCATCCCGGCACCGGGATCGCCTAAGCATATATGGTGCCAGACGACTCTCCACAGACTAAAAATTTGTAATTATTTGTTTTTTGCACGACAGGCAGGTACTCCACCAGTCGAAGCCGAAAAAATCGGAAGAAATGTTCCTTTTGCAGAATATCTGTTTGATTATTCTTATAAATATATGTAGCATTGCACAGTAAGTGAAACATGTGCACACACGGAGCAACAGACTCAATTCGGCACAGGAAAGGATAAGATAACAAATAATTTTTCACCAGGAACCCCCTGATTGCCGTTCGTATTATTTTTTTATCGGTATCTTGTTGCCGATTATTCAATCCCGAGCCATTTTCCCCGAAATTCAAGAACCAACGTTCCGCTTTTCTTTCAACATGCTGACACGACTTATTTTTTCTGTAAAAGACAGTAGCCTTCAGGATCTCCTCGAGGAGAAGTTTTCGATGGCGGCCGATGTTCAGGTCGAATCTTTCGGTCACAAGAAGAGCCAATGGCAGAAGGTCGTGCAGAGTTGCGGCGACATTATCGTGATCAGCGAAGCGCTGATCCCTCAACCTGTTGAATCGGGAATATCCATGCTCAACAATCTGCCCGAGAATCCGACCACCGTCATCCTCCATGACATCGACTCGGCGGAAAAACAGGCGCAGTTGGTAGCCGCCGGGGCCGACACCGTGCTCTATTCGGGGATCTCGCAAAAGAGCCTCACCGAGGCGATCGAGGCGACCCTTGAATCACGCCGGCAGTATTTCCAGCACGACCGGTTCGACCACCGTGGCCAGGCCAAGCCGAAAATCTCCGATCTCAATTCCAAAAGCGAGATCATGCAGATATTCATGAACGAGGTGCAGCAGGTCGCGCCAAGCGATTCCCTGCTGCTGATCACCGGCGAGACAGGAGTCGGCAAGGAGCACCTTGCCAAGGTCATCCACGCCGAGAGTCCAAGGGC
>CAYYWK010000710.1:0-1886 GCA_964475345.1 uncultured Desulfobulbus sp. | reverse complement strand
AGGGGCTTTTTTGTTAGTTATTTAACCAATGATTTACCCTTTGCTGATCAACTCTCACCTGCCGTATTAAAAGCCCTAGATTCTGCTCCCGATAACGTCGGAGAATTATTAATCAAAAATGCGGTGATGTCGTCTGCCATGGTAATTCATCACCAACGACAAGCCGATCAGGCTGCCGAGGAAGAAGAGGACCAGGAGCACCGAGATCTTGCGGTGCATCTTCTCGTGTTCCCAGAGGTGATGCAGGGGGTCGAAAATGTAGGTGATGCGCTCGTAGAAAAAATTCATGGCAGCTGTTCAGGCCGGCGGAGACAGGGAATGCCGTATCAGGGTTTGCGTGGAGGAGTGGTCAGTGGCTGAAAAATACTGTGTTTTCAGCTTCTACCATGAATCTGGCTGGTTGGCAATGAAATGGCGGAATACGCTTGCGCCAGGAGGCAGAGGCGAACAGCTCAGGCAAGGGTGAAAGCGCCCGCTTTACAGGGTGATTTCACCCGGAACGTCGGTGGGGGGAGGTTCCATCTGCATGACAAACTCCGTCCATCCCCACGGGACATTGACGATTTCCACCCCGACCGATTTCTGGGCGCTGGCCTTCTGGGCCCAGCGGGGCTTGACCAGCATCTTGAAATTCCTGCCGTGGCCGGAGATGACGATGGACAGCCGCTGGTTGTTGTCGAGCTTTGCCGGCAGATCGGTCATGCGCAGGCCGAATCGCGAGAGATCCGTCACCATGCCGGAATAGAAACCTTTTCCGTCGGAGACATCGGCCCAGAGATTCTCGATCAGTATTCGTTGATGCCGTCGTTTTTCCATATCGTCCCTCGCTTGCCTGCCGATGAAATGGTCCATCCGGTGGCGATCTCCGGTCATGAACGCTGCGATTGAGGCTGTTCTGCGGTCGCCCAGGCACTGCCTGGCACATCCCTGCTGTTTTCAGATCACTTACAAATATATTACAATATATATTGTACGTATCCTTGTCCACTTGACAAGGGGAGAAATGGCTCCGTGTCGGCTGAGCGTGCCAAGTGCCTGATTCGTTGGAGAGAGCTGAGCCATATTTTCTGCTGATGATCTTCTTTTCGCCTGGCATTCCTCAGGTCAGAATCTCAGGTTTTTATGCTGCTGCGACAGCGGCGCGTGCTGCTCCGCCCTCCGGTAAATAGTCGTTTACTTCCTTCTGTGAATCAGTATGATGAAATGAAAAACAGCAACATGCCGGCCTTTGAGGATAAAGGCGCGGACAGCACTGCCTGTTTTGACGAGGGAACTGTATGGGTATGGGAAGGATGCTCTCCAAACTGGTCATCGCAACAGTAACCTGTTTTCTCTCCTTTTCGGCGCAGGCGACGCAACTGAACTGGATGGGGCACTGGAAGGGCGAAGACAAGCGTGAACTCCTGGTCCACGAAATACGCAGGCAGTACGAGTTCCTGCACCCGGAGAGCACGATCAATCTCCGTTTTGACGTGGATATCGAAGGGGAAGGCGACTACTACAAGATGAAGGTCGCCCACAAGATCGTCGAAATGATCACCACCGGCAGGATCGATTGGGATGTGGTGTTCTGCGACCTTCCCGTCTACAACCATGTCGCCGATCTGCTGGGCGATCCGCTCTGGGGACAGAAGCATCTGGTTGATTTTTCCACGGTTCCCGGATTTGCCGAGAGTCAGAAAGATTTCATCGTCAATACGCCATATTACAAGGAGAGGATGGGCGGAATTTTTGCCGGCCCGTATATCGAGGGCATTGTCTTCTGTCTCTGGTACACCCGACAGGTCGCAGACAAGGTGGGCATCACCGTCAAGGAACGGGGGATGACCGTAGAGGAATTTCTCGGCTACGCCAGGTCACTGGCTGCCTACAACCGGGAACACGGC
>CAYYWK010000709.1:0-1887 GCA_964475345.1 uncultured Desulfobulbus sp. | reverse complement strand
CAGCCTGCCGACGGCCATCTGGCAGTTGAACTACCGGGCAATGGACGATGTCCTCAACGCTATCATGATCAACGACGCCGTCGTCGCGGTGCGGATTCTCGCCGAGGGGGAGGTGGTTGCCTCGAAAACCGCTGCCTCCCAAGGAAGCACTCCTTTTGATGTCTTTGCGAAGTCGAAGCGGTATATGGTCAGGGCGGTCGAAGTGTACAGCGAAGGCGAGAAGGCGGGGGAGTTCCAGATCGCCGTCTCACGCCAGGCTATCCGCAAGGAGCTCGTTTCACCGCTGATCGCCTTCGCCGTTCTGGCAGTCGTTCTCTTCACCGCCATCCTCATCACCTCGCTGTTCATTACCCGCAAGTATGTCTTCAAGCCGCTGGTGCGGCTCGAACAGTCGGCCAGGCGGATTGCTGAAGGCGATCTCGAGACTGGCATCGATACCGGCGGCAGGGACGAGATCGCGCGACTTGCCGCGGCGTTCGCCGCGATGGCCCAGCGGCTGAAGATCAGCTTCGATACCCTCGAGCACAAAGTCAATGAACGGACGGCCGATCTCATCGATGCCAAAATCGAGACTGAACGGATAAACCATGAACTGCGGGAGGCAGGAGCGAGACTGCAGGCGCTGCTCGACAATTACCCGGTCGGCATTCTCTTTGTTGACCACAATCGCCGGATTATCCAGGTAAATGCCGAAATGTCGCGTATTTCCGGATACAGTCAGGAAGAATTGGTCGGTGACACCACCAGGAAATTTTACGCCTCCGATGCGGACTACCTGGACAACGGACGGCGCAATTATCCGGTTCTCTACCAGACAGGATCGCTGGAGATACGCAACCCTCTGCTGCGCAAGGATGGAGAGTCCATACTCTGCAGCTGGCGGGCGAGGGTCATTGAGTCGAGCGGCGGGATGGAAGGAGTTGTCTGGAGCGTTGAGGATATTTCGCATCGCATCCGCATGGAGGAAGAGCTGCTGAAGGTCAAGAAGCTCGAGTCGGTCGCCGTGCTCGCCGGTGGCATAGCTCATGATTTCAACAATATCCTGGTTGCAGTGATTGGGAACGTGTCACTTGCCGAACGGCTGACCGAGGGCCAGACGCAGGTGCGGGAGCTGCTGCAGCGGGCCGGCAACGCCTCGCTGCGCGCCAGGGAACTCGTTGTCAAGCTGTTGACCTTTGCCAGCGGCGGCGAGCCGGCTTTCCAGGGGGCAACTGCACTGGGTGACCTTCTCCGGGAAACGGTCCCTTTTATTCTATCCGGCAGCAACGTCAAATACGAACTGGAGATCCCGGAAGATATCTGGGCAGTGCGGATGGAGCGCGGTCAGGTCGATCAGGTCTTCCAGAACCTGGTTCTCAATGCCGACCAATCGATGCCAGATGGCGGGGTGGTGACGATATCCTGCAGCAATGTCGAGACAGGTAGCACGTTCATCCCCGGTCTGCACCAGGGGAGGTATGTCAGGGTGCTGGTTGCCGATACTGGGCAGGGAATAGATTGCAGACACATTGACCGGATCTTCGATCCCTATTTTTCCACAAAGGAAAAGGACAGCCAGAAGGGCAGCGGCCTCGGGCTGTCGATCGTCCATTCCATCGTCACCCGTCACAACGGCAGGATTGATGTGGACACGAAACCCGGCGAAGGGACATCCTTCACCCTCTATCTCCCTGCTGCCGACCACCAGATCAATGCACGACCGCAAGGGGCTGAAATCATAGTCCGTGGCAAGGGGCGAGTCATGATCATGGATGATGAGGAGATCGTCCGCATGGTTGTCTGCGACATGCTGAGCTACCTTGGTTATGAAGGTGTCGAGGCGAGAGACGGCCGGGAGGCCATCGAACTGTACGGTGACAGTCTGAAGTCGGGCAAAAAAATCGACGC
>CAYYWK010000708.1:0-1891 GCA_964475345.1 uncultured Desulfobulbus sp. | reverse complement strand
CCTCTGCCGGCGAGACCCTGCAGCAGGTCCGGGGTGAAATGCAGCCCGGCGGTAGGGGCGGCGACAGCCCCGGGGCGATCGGCGTAGACCGTCTGATACCGCTCCCTGTCCTCCGGCGTTGTCCCGTGGCGCCGCTGGATATACGGCGGGAGCGGGACCTGCCCGCATGCGGCGAGGGCTTCCTCGACATCCTGGTCGCTGGCGAAGTGTATGGCCAGCCTGGCCTTGCCGGCATCGAACAGTTCCAGCACCGTGCAGTGCAGGCCGCCATCCAGCAGCAGCCGGCTGCCGGGTTTCGGCCGTTTCGAGCATTTCAGCAGGGCGACGGCTTCTGCCGGTCCATCCGGCAGTCCTCTGCGGGACGGCATCTCCAGCAGGAAGACCTCGATCTTGCCGCCACTGTCCTTGACACCGTTGAGGCGGGCGGGGAACACCCTGGTGTCATTGATCACCAGCAGGTCGCCGGGGGCGACGAGGTCGAGGATGTCGCCAAAACGGCGGTGGCCGATCTCCCCGCTGGCGGTGTCGAGGACCATCAGCCTGCTGCCGTCGCGGCGGTCGGCCGGGTGCTGGGCGATACGGTCCTCCGGCAGGTGGTAGTCATAGGCCGAAAGGGTGAAATCCTGTTGCATGCGGAGGCTGTTTTCAGTAGTAAGACAGAAGACGCCGGCGTTGGTGCCGGTTGCCGCGGGAAATGGCGGGACCGGGCATTCGTGCCGAGTTGTAACCGAAAGAGGGTGCAATAGTTACCATGTTCCTGGCCGTCGCTGCAACCGAAATGGAGATGATGCCCCTGAACCGGATGACCGCCGGGGCGGAAAGCAGTTTCCTGACCCTCGTCACCGGGGTCGGGCCGGTTGCCGCGGCGCTGCAGCTGACCCGGTTCATCTGCCGGCAGGATGGGCAGGTGCGGGGAATCGTCAATTTCGGCGTGGCGGGTGCCTACGTCCAGATCCAGGGGCTGCAGATCGCCAATCTGCTCGATGTCTGCCTGGCCGAGCGGGAGGTCGCCGGAGACTTCGGGGTCAGTTACGGCGACGATATGGACTACCTGCCGAAGGAACTGACGGGCAGGATCACCTTCGATGTCGACCGCTCGCTGCTGCTGCAGGCCGGTCTGATCATGCAGCGCAACGGCCTTTCCCCGCATCTCGGAACCTTTGTCACAGTCAACGCCGTCTCCGGCACCAGGGCCCGCGGCGAGAACCTCCGCCAGCAATGGCAGGGCCTGTGCGAGAACATGGAAGGGGCCTCGATCGCCAGGGTGGCGGAGACCTTCGCGCTGCCTTTTCTCGAGGTGCGCGCCATCTCGAATATGGTGGAAGACAGGAATCCTCAGAACTGGCGACTGGAGGAGGCCTGCGCCATTGCGGCAGACGCCGCCTCCTGCCTGCTGCGCGAACTGGAGCTGTGATGGACCCGCTGACCCTGGGCTACTCGCCCTGCCCCAACGACACCTTCATTTTCTACGCCCTGGCCCACGGCGCCGTCGACCTCGCCGGCCTGCGTTTTGCGCGGCCGTGCCTGGAAGATGTCGAGACTCTCAATTCCTGGGCCCTTGCCGGTCGTCTCGATGTGACCAAAATATCCTGCCATGCCCTGGGCCATGTCAGCGATGCCTACTGCGTGCTGGCCGCAGGCAGCGCCCTGGGCCGCGGCTGCGGGCCGCTGCTGGTGGCGGCGGCTGATTTCCCGACGGCCGGACTTGCCGGGCGGAGGGTGGCCATTCCCGGCCGCCTGACCACCGCCGCGCTGCTGTTCAGGATGTTTCAGCCGGCCTGCAGCGAACTGGTCGAGATGCGCTTTGACCGGATCATGGGGGCGGTGCGGCGCGGTGAGGTCGATGCCGGGGTGATCATCCACGAGAGCCGTTTCACCTATGCCGGTGAGG
>CAYYWK010000707.1:0-1897 GCA_964475345.1 uncultured Desulfobulbus sp. | reverse complement strand
GAAAATGCATCTCAGTGCAGCGGCACGTCCCGGAAGGCCAGGTTGCCGAACAGGGCGTTCATTTCCGCAAACACCGCTTTCCCGACCATGAAGGTGTAGATTTCGTCGGCCTTGGCAGCCGGGTCGATATCGCTGAACCTCTCCGGGTAGAGCAGCTTACCGATGAAATAAGCGTCGGCGAAGATCGACTCGAAATTCTGGTTGTACCAGTTATAGGGAAGGACGCCGTATACCTTGCCGTTTTTAACGGCAGCGAGGGTCTGGTAGGCCGGGTCGGTTTTCAGCTCATACAGGCCGCCGGCGGCATCGCCCAGTTGCAGGGTCGAGAGGTCGAGAAAGAGGTAGTCCGGGTTCCACTCGACGATCTTTTCCTTGGCGATATCGGTGCTGGTGACCTCTCCCGCTTTCGGGTTGGCGTTGTCAGCCAGGTTGCGGGCGTTGACGAAGCGGAACGGGGGATAGGTCGGTTCCGTCGACTGGAAGCCGTGGGGACCGGCATAGGCCACCCCGCCGAGGTAGACCGATGGCCGCTGCTCCTCGGGGATGTCCGCCGTCCGTTTCTTGAGATCGGCGATCTGGCTGTCGAAAAAGGCCAGCACCGCTTCTGCGCGCTGCTGCCGGCCGACGACGTCGGCCATGATGCGCAGCGATCCGTAGAGGTCATCCCTCATCTTGCCGAGGTTGCCGTATTTCAGCGCGACAACCGGAATGCCGGTCTTTTCCTGGAGGTCTGCCGGGTCGGGGCCGACGGTCCCCTTGCCAGTGCCCACCAGCTTCAGGATCACCTGGGGTGCCGGGTCAAGGGTCATGATCAACTCGGGGTTGTCCTTGCCGCGGAATTCGCCGAACACCGGCAGGGATTTGAACTGGGGGTTGGCCATGGCGTAGGGGCGGGCATCAAATTGCCGGCGCCGTCCTTCGATGTCGTCGACGGCCACCGCCATGTCCTGGGCCTGCAGGTAGGTGAGCAGCCGCAGGCAGCCGGAACCGGAGCAGATCACCCGCTCCACCGCGTCCGGAATGTCCACCTTTCTGCCCAGGGCGTCGGTGATTTCACGGCCGGCCGCGTACTGCGGAAAAATGAAAAAAGCTGCAATACCAAGAAGTAAGAATCGCATGGAAGCCTCGTCAAGAGTGGTTGATAGCACAAATACCACGATGGTGTTATGTGCAATATTGATAAACGATTCTTCTGCCGGTCGTCAATGGCTAAGATTACAATTGTAAAATTGGTGTGAACGTATGCCGGGTGGTGTACCCACGGTACTAGTGCATGCCGTGCATCTGGCAACCGGGATTGGTCTTCTTGAAACACGGCAGGCAGTACCTCGATCCGCCGTTTTCGACACTCCGGCTGGTCAGCACCAGCTCGCCGCACAGGCTGCAGGTGGCGTAGGCGCCGGATATTTCCCCCGGGAAGGCGGCGGATTCGATTTCCTCCACGGAGAACAATTCCTCCGGGGCGAGTGCGAGGATGTGCTGGATACGGGTGTCCAGGAGTCGCTGAAAGTTCAAAAGGTCGTCGAGCGTGGCCTGGTCATTGAGGATTTTTCTCTCCATCGCCGCGTATCTCTCCTCGTCGCCGTACGTTTGCGGCCGCATCCGCAACCTCCAGCCATTCCCGCGATCCCTGCAGAACAGGCTGTAGGTGTGCTTGCCGTAATCGAGCACCAGCAGCCGCTGGTTGCCGACGGTGACGCCCAGCAGGACCTGGATGGCATCGAGGGCGGAAGTGGTGTTCTCGGAGATTACCGACAGCCCTGTTTCGGGGATACTGCCTGCGTTCATCCGCTTCTGGACGAATTCGCAGAATTTTCCGCCGATGGCCAGTTCCGGGCAGATGTGACCGTGAAAATCGATGACGCGTTTCAATGAAATGTTTGTCAACATGCTGGGT
>CAYYWK010000706.1:0-1900 GCA_964475345.1 uncultured Desulfobulbus sp. | reverse complement strand
CGCCCTTGGCACAGGTGGTGCCCCAGAGATTGGCGGTGGGGCCGCCGAGATCGCTGATGGAGCCCCCGAAACCTGCCTGCCCGCTCAGCCGGCGGACTTCCTGGACGATAGACGACCTGCTGCGACTGGCCACCTGGGGTCCCTGGTGCCTGGTGATGGCGCAGAAGGAACAGTTACCGGAACAGCCGCGGACAATGGTGACCGAATCCCTGATCATTGTCCAGGCGGGGATGTCGGGAGTTGTCGGGTGCGGCATGCGGCTGAAGGGGAGTGCATACAGGGCGTCGAGTTCCCCGGTGGTAAGCGGTGCGGCCGGCGGGTACTGGATCACCCACTGGCTCTGCTGCCGCTGCAGCACCGGGGCCGTGGCGCATGCCCTGGCATGGCGGTCGAGCGCGAGTTCCTGGTCGAGAAAGAGGGCCGGGCTGTTCTCGATATCGGCCCAGGACGGCAGGACCAGGTACTCGGTTGTCGGTGCCGCTGCGATATCGGGCAGGCGTTCCTGGAGTTCCCTGTCGGTCAGGCGGCGGCAGGAACCGGGGATGCCGTCCGGCAGCAGGTCGCCGGCGGCCGCCCGTTCGGCGATTTCAAGGACTGCCCGCTCGCCCATGCCGTACACCAGCAGGTCGGCCTTGGCGTCGGTCAGGCAGGAGGCGCGCAGCTTCCCCTGCCTGTAGTCGTAATGCACAAAACGACGCAGCGAGGCCTCGATGCCGCCGAGGACCAGCAGCGTCCCGGCGAAGGCGGCCCGGGCCAGCTGGGCGTAGAGCAGAACGGCCCGGTCGGGGCGGCGGCGGTTGGTCCTGGAGTGCTCGTCGCTGCGCCAGGGGTTGCCTTCGGGCGAAAACGCGTCGAAATCCCTGACCTTGCCATTGCCGCTGTAGTTGGCGACGATGGAATCGAGATTGCCGGCAGTGATGCCGCAGAAGAGGCGGGGCGCCGGGAAGGCGAGAAAATCGTCGGGGCAGTCCCAGCGGGGCTGCGGCAGGATCGCCACCCGGTAGCCGCGGCTCTCCAGGAGCCGGCCGATCAGCGCCACCCCGAAGGACGGATGATCGACATAGGCGTCACCGGAGACCAGCAGGATATCGAGGGCATCCCAGCCCCGCTGCTGGCACTCCTGCCAGGAAACCGGCAGGGGGGCGCTCATGGCTGAAAGAGGTTCGGGCTGGTTTCGCATCATCTTTCGGTCATTTCCGTCGCCTGCCTGCCCGGGGAGCCTCGGCGCCGGCTTTGCCCCGGCGAATCCGCACGATCCAGAAAAGGCCCCCGCCGATGACCATCACCAGGCTGAGGCTCTGGCCCATGGTCACCAGGCCGAAGAGGAAGCCCAGCTGCGGGTCGGGCTCGCGGAAAAGCTCGACAATCATCCGGAAGACCCCGTAGCAGATGAGAAAGAGGGCGAGGATGCTGCCATGCGGCCACAATGGCCGGTTCTGCCAGGGGCGGGCCTTCACGGTCCAGAGGATCAGGAACAGGAGCACCCCCTCCAGCAGGGCCTCGTAGAGCTGGGACGGGTGGCGCACCGTCGGGCCGCCATCCGGGAAGATGACGCCCCAGGGCACGGTGGTCTCGCGACCGAAGAGTTCGCCGTTGATGAAGTTGCCGATGCGGCCGAGCCCGAGCCCGATGGGAATGGTGGCCGCGTAGATGTCGGCGCCCTGCCAGAAGTCGATGCCATTCTTCCTGCAGAACAGCCAGCCGCTGATGATCAGGAGCAGGCAGGCCCCGTGGAACGACATGCCCCCCTCCCAGGTGGCGAGGATCTCCAGCGGGTGGTGGAAATAGTAGACCGGGTTGTAGAACAGCACGTAGCCCAGGCGGCCGCCGAGAATGACCGAGATGATCAGCACCAGGTTGAGGTTCTCGAAGTGCCGCTCGAGTTCGGCAACCTGCCAGC
>CAYYWK010000705.1:0-1906 GCA_964475345.1 uncultured Desulfobulbus sp. | reverse complement strand
AACCATTTGACCACGGATCCTGCCGCATCGCCACAACAGCCAGACTCTCCTGGTTTTCATTGGTAACCAGGGTGAGAGCGAATGGTAACGATTGATCGCTCATCAGGCGTTCCGTAAACGGGGAGGGGGTGGAAATCATCAAGGACGATTTCAGCGACAAACGATTGATATCAAACAAGACCAGCTCATGACGGGGACTGTTGAGGGGGTTCAGGAGATCATCGACGACCGCATTCTCAGATACAGTTGCGTCGACGGCGGATTTAAAAATCAGTGTCGGTGGGAATTTTTCCGGAGGATTATCTCGAACCCAGGCGGCAATTCGCCTGCTCACGAAGCGGGTTAAACGGTGCACCTGATTTCCGGCGTTTGTGGCAAAGGAGTTGTATTTATAGGGATCAAATTCGGGGTGGATCGACAGCCAGGCCATGTGCCCCAACCCGGGTAGAAAAGAGAGCCAACCCTTGATGCCTGCCAGTCCGGCTGCGGGATGGAGACCAATGGCGGGGGAAATGAGGATGAGGCTTGCCGGGAGCGGGAGGCTTTGGTTGTGCAGCGCATCAAGGGAGTAGTTTAAGGCAAGCGGCGCTCCGGTTGAATAGCCTATGACATGGAGAGGCTGCCTGCCGATTTTGGCGCTGAGATGCTCAACAGCAAGTCCCACCGCAGCGTTCATCTCCTCCCAGGTCACAAATTTCAGACCTGACGGCACCGTCCCGTGACCGGGCAGACGAAGACCGACCACCCAATAGCCCCGGCGGTTGAAGTTTTCACCGAGCGCTCGCAGACTGTACGGCGAATCGGACATCCCATGCAGGAGCAGAATCCCCCCGAGCGGTTTTTCCGAAACCAGTTCAAAGCTCCGGTTCCAATCGGGGTCCAATCGATGCGGGTCCGCTGGGCTTCCTGAACGATAGCGGCATAATTCAAAACCCTTGCCGCCGTCAGGCTCGCCATACATCCTTTGCTCAAGTTCCTTGAACAACCGTTCTTCCAGACGGAGATACTGCTCAAATGTCCTCACCGAGTCCCGTTTTTCCTCGGAAAACTCCTCTGCAAGCCTCACCGTATGCCAGGGTTCCAGGGAAAGGGTATTCCCGCCGAGCAACAGGTACAGACAAAGGCCGAACAAAGCCGGGATGAGCAACCACCTGAAGGTTTTCCCTGATGATGTGTTTTTCCCTGACATTGTCTTCATCGCCCCCGTGGCAAAATCCGGCAGGAACGGCGACCGGGTAACGCTGTTGTTATAGTGATCGACGCTTCAATAGGGATGGCATGGCATCCGCTCACCGTGTTGTTGGCGATGATCAATTAAAAATTTGCACAAAAATCAATGACATCACCTAACAAAGAGAATACCAGTTTGCCGGAGATTCATCAATATGGGATTTCTCTTCCCAAAGAGGAACATCCCATCAATTTCTCTTCCCATCCGGATGGCAGCCATGCTACTTTGCCAGGAGTGTACAGTGCGTTTTTTACGAGTTCACTCAACACTATAACAGATGACCATATGTGGAAAGAAGATGCAGAAATTGCGATATGAAACGCATCTACCATTTTTTCCAATAGCTCATCAAAACAGGAGGATATGATGATCACTGCAAGAAAGATTGGCACTGGAATAGTCCTTATGGCCATTGTTGCTTCCCCTCTCTTCTTGACCTCTTGCCAGACAACACGCCAGGGCAGCAGGACATTCACGACCAGCCAGGCACAGACAGCAATGCGATCCTTCAATGGAACAATACTCCATGTTGCCGAAGTCCAGATTCAACGTAACGAAACAGGGCTTGGCGCTGCAGCAGGTGGGGTGGTTGGTGGTGTTGTCGGTTCTACAATAGGCAGCGGCCGTGGTACCACACTGGCGACTGCCGGCGGTGCAGTCGCCGGAGCAGCCGCG
>CAYYWK010000704.1:0-1909 GCA_964475345.1 uncultured Desulfobulbus sp. | reverse complement strand
AGCTGGGTGGCACCACCAGCACGGTGTTTTTGCCCAGGGCTTTCAGGCCGTGGCGGTAGACGATGGACAGACCGCAGCCGGTGCAGGCCCGGTTACCGGAATGGACGAACTCCTCTTCCGTCAGGTTGACGGTTGTTGTCTTCTCAGCCATGATGTTCTTCCTGTAATTTTAAGCCGATCCAGCGCGGCGTATCGTCGATCTCCCCAGGCTGTGCGCAGGACCGGGCCAGGACCTCGAGCAGCTGCTGCGTCCTGATCTCCCTGCCGCCGAGGCCGAGGATGTAGTTATGGAGGACCGGCCTGCTGTCCAGCCGATAGAGGGCCGACTTGATGTCGCCGTAGAGCGGCCCCTGGTTGCCGTAGCTGAGCGCCTTCTCGAGGACGATGACGCACTCCTTGCCGGCCAGCGCGGCGGCGATGGCCTGATCCGGGAAGGGCCGGAACATCTGTACGCCCAGCACGCCGATGGCCAGCCC
This sequence comes from uncultured Desulfobulbus sp., assembly GCA_964475345.1. Classification (GTDB taxonomy): domain Bacteria; phylum Desulfobacterota; class Desulfobulbia; order Desulfobulbales; family Desulfocapsaceae; genus Desulfoprunum. The sequence continues at coordinate 1,433 of CAYYWK010000704.1, read as the reverse complement.
ATCCTCGCGCAGCTGGTCGATGACGTCGCGCAGCTGGTAGGACAGCGAACCGATGGCGACGGCGACAAAGCGGGCGTCGTCGCAGCGGTACGGCTCGACAAAGGGAGTGCCGCCCCGTCCGAAGCGGGCGGCGAACTCGCGGTCGATCTCCTCGTAGGTCGCCAGCGCCTTCCTGAGATCCTGATGCAGGTTGTGGCGGATCTCGATATACCCGGGCTGCAGGGTGCCGTCGACGCCCGGCCGGACGTCAGGCAGGGTGACGGTGTTGAAGTTGCCTGGGTTTTCCGGGTCGAGAAAGTTGCTTGCCGCAAATGGCGGCAGGAAGGCGTCGACCTCGTTCTGTTCCGGTCTGTCGAAGGGCATGTAGGTGTGGGAGAGCAGGTAGCCGTCGTAGCAGACCATCACCGGGATGCTGACGGTCTCGGCCAGCCGGAAGGCCTTCAGCACCGAGTCGATGATCTGCTGGTGGTCGCTGGCGTAGAGCTGGATCCAGCCGGTGTCCCGCTGCGACATGCTGTCCTGCTGGTCGTTCCAGACCGTCCACGGGGCGCCGATACCGCGGTTGGCGACGCACATGACGATCGGCAGCCGGGCACCGACGGCCCAGTGCAGCTGCTCGACCATGTACAGCAGGCCGTTGGCGCTGGTGGCGGTGAAGGCCCTGGCACCGGCGGTGGAGGCGGCGATGCACACCGCCATCGCGCTGTGCTCGCTCTCCACCGGGATGTACTGTGCCGTCAGCTGGCCGCTCTCGACGAATTCCGACAGCTTCTCGGTCAGCGGCGTCTGCGGCGTGATCGGATAGGCGGCAATGACCTGGGCCCGCGCCAGCTTGACGCCGGTTGCCGCGGCGACATTTCCTGATTCGATGATATGCATGGCTATTTCTCCTTTCCGATGAAGCTGGCCTCGTCGACCATCTCGATGGCGCCGGCCGGACACTCCTCGGCGCAGATGCCGCAGCCCTTGCAGTAGTCGAGGTTGATGGCCGGCGGGATGGTCTTGCTGACGACGCAGTCCGGGCAGTAGAGCCAGCAGCTGAAGCAGGACGGTTTGCCGGTCTTGGCCGGAATGCACTTGCCGGGGTCCATGACCGGCCGCTTGACCCGCCACGACCCGGTGTTGCCGCCGTCGCCGGGCCCGGGCTGGCTTCGGGATATCATCTCGCAGTACTTCTTCGTTGCCATCTCTCACTCTCCGATAAAGGTGTGCTCGTAGGCGATGCGTGCCGCCTTCGCGTTCAGTTCAGGTTTCTTGCCGGTGAATTCTTCCTCGATGGCGCGGGCCAGGATATCTATGGCGACCAGTCCGCTGGCTTTTGAAAACGCCCCGATGATGCCGCTGTTGACGATGCCGGCGGGCAGCCCGGCGGCAACGCCGTGGGCTGTGACGTCGGAGACGGCGACCTTCGCCCCGCCGAAGCCGTAACGGGA
>CAYYWK010000703.1:0-1917 GCA_964475345.1 uncultured Desulfobulbus sp. | reverse complement strand
GAGGCGACGTAATCGAGCCAGGTGTTCTGGCGTGCGGCGGCGAGCGTCCCCAGCAGTAGCCCCGCCGGCAGCGCCACCAACAGCGCAATGATCCCCAGCGAGGCGCTCACCGGCCACGTGCGCCCGATCAGTCCGGTCACGGTTTCCGTCGGGCTTTGGAAGGGTACGCCGAAATCGCCGCGCAGCGCGTTGCCCATGTAGAGCAGATACTGCTCCACTAATGGACGGTCGAGGCCGTACTTGCGCAGATAATTGGCTTTGGCTTCAGCGGAGAGCGGCACCTTGTCCTCGTTGTACGGTCCGCCGGGGATGGCGTGCATAAGCAGGAAGACGACCACGCTCACGATGAAGAAGACGATCAAGACGCCGCCGAGACGGCCAAGCAAGTATCGCGCCATGAAGAAATCTCCAATCTCCAATCTCCAATCTCGACGACTGAGATTGGAGATTGGAGATTATATGCTTGTGGTTACTGCGGCGGCTGCCGGAAGTTGCTCACTTCGTTGGAAATGTACACGCCCGACAGCAGATCGCTGAAGCTGGAGAAACCGGGCCAATGCCAGGCCGCCACCCCGTTGGCGTCCGGTTCGAGCGCCGGCCCTTTGAGGAAGGGCTTAATCATGTCGCCAGGCGTCTGATGATAGGCGAAGACAAAGGCGGCGTCATCGACCAGAAGCTTCTCGGCGTCCTGGAACATTTTGACGCGCTCGGCCGGGTCGCCGGTGAAACTTCCCGCTTCCCTGACCAGCGTGTCGTACTCGGCGTTGCTCCACGTGTGGCGCCCGCCGGAGAGGAAGACGCCCAGCATGTTGCTCGGATCCAAATAGTCCATGCCGTAGGAGATCAAGCTGAACTGGATGCCGGTCGGCTTGGCGTTCAGTTCGTCCATATATGCCTTGAACTCCATGTTTGTCACTTCGACGTCGATGCCCAGGTTTTCCTTGAGCGCCGCTGCGTATGCCTGGGCAACGGCGGCAGGGGCCGGGCCTTCGGCGCGCAGTTTAAGCGTCAGTTTCGGGAAGCCCTCGCCATTGGGGTAACCGGCGTCGGCCAGGAGTTGTTTGGCCTTTTCGATGTCAAGTGGATAGGTGTCTTTGAAGGCGGCCGAGTTGGACGCCGGGAAGCCAGGCGCCAGGAAAGAATAGGCCGGGATGCCCTGCCGCTTCAGGATATTGGCAGTAATGGCGTCGCGGTCGAGGACGTGAGCAAACGCTTGACGCACCTGCGGGTTGTCGAAGGGCGGCTGCGAATCATCGAAGAAGAAGTAGTAGGTGCGGAAGTCGCCATAATGTGGATGATACTGCGCATTCAGGTCCGGGTCAGCCGCGATGATCTCCAGGTCTGCCGGCGAAAGCGTGCCGCTGCCCCAGACAAAGTCGATCTCGTTGGCTTCATAGGCGGGCAGCAGTTGCGATGTCTGGCCGATGTTCACGACCACGAGCCGCTCAATGTAGGGAATGTTGGTGCCTTTGTAGTCCGGGTTGATCTCATAGACAAGGCGTTGATCCTTCGTCCACTCCACCAACTTGTATGGGCCAGCCGAAACCGAAGTTGCCGGGTCGGAGTTGTAGAAACCGCCGTGCTCCTCCAACGCCCTCTTCTGCATAGCATTTGAGTAGACGAGCATCGCTGGCAGGAAGGGCGCCGGGCTCTCGGTCGTGAACTCTAGCGTGTTGGCATCGACCGCACGCACGCCGATCTCCTCGACCGGGACTTCGCTATTGACGGCCTGTGTCCAATTCTTGATCACGCCTTGGTAGTACCACGAGAAGTCCCAGGCGTGTTCCGGGTCGGCGCCGTAGCGGAAGGTGGCGACATAGTCGTCGGCGGTGACCGGCGTGCCGTCGTTCCACATCAGCGCCGGGTCGAGCTTGAAGGTCCAGACCAGGCCGCTGTCGTCGACTGACCACTCGGTGG
>CAYYWK010000702.1:0-1918 GCA_964475345.1 uncultured Desulfobulbus sp. | reverse complement strand
CGCATAATCAGAGTTCTGTGGCTTGAGAGCATTCCAGGCAGTGGGATCTGAAATATCCTCTTCAAGGAACCAAATGGCTTTCTGGACATTTGTGGCGAGAGTGGACGTTTTTGCTCCAAACGCACCGTTGAGATAATTCCAGTACACCCACTTGGTTGCATCGCTTATCGGGTCGCCACCGCCTTGCACGACTCCTCCGACTCCTCCGGCATATGCAACATCCCCAATACTCTGTATGGTGAATGTGCTCTTGAAATCGATATATTCATTCTTTTCGACACAGAAACTATAATAGTCGATAGAAGTACCCTTGTTGAGTATATCGATGTTGAACTCACCGCCTGGATGATCTCCAATTCCATCACTAATTTTTACCTGATCACCCGCTACCGGCATTGCCATCGCGCTTCCTGCCATAAGACCGATTCCGGTAACTGCCAGTGCCAGAAAACTCATAAATTTCTTTTTCACAATAGCCTCTTCATGCTGAATTTCTGTTAATTGGAAAAGCTTATGCCTTCTTAAAGCAATAAGTGAGCCAATACGTCTGCCTGCTGGAAATATTTTATTGCAAGTCCCGACTGGCACAAAGTGAACTGGCCCCGTTGAGGCTGTTAACTTGCGAAGATTTCGTCGTTTCCGAAAAGTCCTCTTGTCGGTTTCTCGTGGGGTGATCAAGCATGAAACAGCTGGGACAGAGATGGGATGTGCCGAAGGTCGTGCTGAAATTTTCGGATATGCGGAAAAGGCCGTGTCTGGTCAGCCTGAATGACTATTTTTAGAGACCTGACCTCTTCTCTAAGCCATTCCTGAAGCGAAGATGTGTGAACTGCTCGGGTGTTGGTGATGGCAGGCAGATGCCGATGAAGCCGGAAAAAAGGAAAGCCGGTGATGGAGAACTCGTATCTGCGTGAGAGTGAACACGGTGGAGCATATCAGGTTGCCGTCAGCCGGGAGATTCATCGTAACTTTGCCTGAATACGGGCTTATCGTACTGGTATTTCGTAGATTTGTTTTCCCTTGCTTGAATGTTCAACCCCTGGAAGGTCATTTCCAGGTCGGGAAATCCTCGCTCTTCAACAGGCAGAGAGAATCGGGCGGAGATTTTTACAGCCATGAATATACTTCTCCCGGCTCTGTGCATTCAAGCAGTAGAGGCTATGCTGTGAGTCCCCTTCGGGGCGGAATCGGTGGTTTGAGGTGATTCCGGATTCGCGGAATTGCTCCGGCGACCTGGACACCGTGGTTGTGTTTGGGTGCATGCGAGACACCGTGGATCAAACTCGGCCGCATGGAACTGGAAAATACCGATCACGCAGTTCCACAGGGGGAATTCAGGGGTGTTTGAACAGATGACCGCCAGGGTCTCGATGCGTTGACTCACTTCGGCGGACTGGAAAAGGGCAATGCGTTCAGCTCGATAAGAGGTTTGCCGGTATCGGGATTGCAGCGCCTCTCTTCATCTGCAGACAGTGTTTCCAACGGCGACATGCGTTGTCTGACGTGCCTCGAAGGCAGAGTCGCAGCGCCGCTTTCGGCCGTTGCCTGCAGAGCAGTATGCTTTTTCCCCATCGTATTGGTTGGCAGAGGGGAGTATGCACAGTCTGTGATCCCTGTTCACGCCTGGAACCTGCATGCAATGCGACTATTTTGAATATATTTGCAAGAAAGTTGCGACTCTATTGAAAAATGACTGCGCATGGTCGGATGAAACGATATCTTGTGGAGCAGTGGCCCCCGCGACCCTGAAGCGCTACCTGGTGATCCTGGAGGCCCTGTTCGTGGTCTGTATCGTGCGGCCCGGGCATCGCAATATCGCCCGGGCCATCCTGCCGAGTCCGAAGGTGTATTTTTTTGATACCGGTCTGGTTCGAGGGGCGGGAGGGCTGGAGCCCGTTGGCGGAGTTTGTGGCCATCG
>CAYYWK010000701.1:0-1918 GCA_964475345.1 uncultured Desulfobulbus sp. | reverse complement strand
GAGCTACCCGCCCTCGCAACCAAAGCGTGAGGGAGTTTTTACCAGCTTCCCCTGGCGGCGTCAAGCAAAAAACACCGGTTCAGCCATTATTGAACTGCCTCATCTTTCTTGGAAATATCAACAATCTGGGCACGTTTGAAGAGGCTTTCACCCTCCTTCATGACGATCGCGTGCTGCAGCACTTCATCCATATGCTCCACCAGGTCGATCGTCAGGCGTTTCCTGATTTTTGCCGGGACATCGTTGAGATCGCGCTCATTGTCCTTGGGAATCAGCACATGGGTGATATTGCCGCGCTTGGCAGCCAGCAGCTTCTCGGTGAGCCCGCCGATGGGCAGCACCCTGCCGCGCAGGGTGATCTCGCCGGTCATTGCCAGCTCATGCCGCACCGGCGCCTTGACCAGCGCCGACACCAGCGTCGTGGCGATGGTGATGCCGGCGGAAGGTCCATCCTTGGGAATCGCCCCTTCCGGGACATGGATATGGATATCGAGCTTCTGGTAGAAATCGGGCTCGAGGCCGAGCAATCCCGCTCGCGAGCGGACATAGCTGAGGGCGGCCTGGGCCGACTCCTGCATGACGTCGCCGAGTTTGCCGGTGATGATCAGTTTTCCCGCGCCCGGCATCAGCGTCGTCTCGATCTGCAGCAGCTCGCCGCCGACCTCGGTCCAGGCAAGCCCCGTGGTCAACCCGACCTCATCCTGATCCTCGGCCAGTCCGTAGCGGTACTTCGGAGTGCCGAGATAGCCGAGCACGGCCTGGGCATTGATCCGGTATTTCTTGGTCTTCAGGTCCTTTTTCAGGCGATCCCGCGCCACCTTGCGGCAGAGGCTGGCGATATTGCGTTCCAGGTTGCGCACCCCCGCCTCGCGGGTGTATCTCCTGACGATCTCGAGGATCGCCCCGTCGGTCAGCTGGATGTCGCCGCGACGGAAGCCATTCTGCTCGAGCTGTTTGGGGATCAGGTAGCCTTCGGCGATCTTCAGCTTTTCCTCTTCCGTGTAGCCGCTGATCTGGATGATCTCCATCCGGTCCTGGAGTGGCAGGGGGATGCCGTGCAGGTTGTTAGCCGTGGTGATGAAGAAGACCTCGGAAAGATCGTAATCGATGTCGAGGTAATGGTCGTTGAAGGCGACATTCTGCTCCGGGTCGAGCACCTCGAGCAGGGCGGATGAGGGGTCGCCGCGGAAATCCATCGACATCTTGTCGACCTCGTCGAGGCAGAAGACCGGGTTGGCGACATTGACCTTCTGCATCGACTGGATGATCTTGCCGGGCATTGCCCCGATATAGGTCCGCCGGTGCCCTCTGATCTCGGCCTCGTCCCGCACCCCGCCCAGGGACAGCCGGGCGAACTGCCTGCCCATCGCCCTGGCGATCGAACGGCAGATGGAGGTCTTGCCGACGCCCGGCGGACCAACCAGACAGAGAATCGGCCCCTTGATCTTCTTGACCTGGGCCTGGACGGCAAGATACTCGAGGATCCGCACCTTCGGCTTGTCGAGGCCGTAATGATCCTCGTCGAGGATCTGCTCCGCCTTGTTGATGTCGATATGCGACTTGCTCTTCTTCTGCCAGGGCAGGTTGACGATGCAGTCGATGTAGTTGCGGACGACGGTCGTCTCCGCCGACATCGGCGGCATGTTCTTCAGTTTTTTCAACTCCTTGAGCGCCTTATCCCGCGCCAGCACCGGCATCTTCTTCTTGGTGATCAGCTCTTCCAGTTCGGCGAGTTCGTCCAGTCCGTTTTCGTTCTGGCCCATCTCGTTCTGGATCTCCCGCACCTTCTCGCCAAGGTAGTAGTTGCGCTGGGTCTTGCCCATCCGCATCTTCACCTTGGCGTTGATGGTCTTCTCGAGTTCGGCCAGTTCAATCTCCCGGTGGATGATCTCGAGCACCTTTTCGATGCGCGCAACCA
>CAYYWK010000700.1:0-1923 GCA_964475345.1 uncultured Desulfobulbus sp. | reverse complement strand
TTGAACACCGTGCGGACATACTCGTCGGTGGCTGTCTCAACATTCTCCCCCCGCAGGGCGGCCGCCATGTGGCGTGCCGTCTGGTTGCCGGGGTCGAGTTCCAGCAGCCGCAGATAGCAGGAACAGGCCTCGCCGATCCTGTGCTGCAGCTGACGGATACAGGCAAGACTGCCTATCGCCGAACGATGATCGGGCTGCACGACCAGCAGCCTCTCCAGGGAGTCGGCCGCCTCCTCACGCTCGCCAAGGGTGCGGAGGCAGGCGGCAAGATGAAACAGGCCGTCGCCATCCTGCGGGCTGATATCGAGCATCGCCCTGCAGACCAGGACTGCCTCACGCGGCCGTCCGCATTTGTTCAGGCACAGGGAGAGATTGTAGAGCAGGTCCGGGTCATCGCCGGCGCCATCCATCGCCTGCAGGTACTCCTCCAGCGATTCCCCGTAGCGCCGCTGATCGTAGAGCAGCAGGCCGAGGTTGTAGTGCATGGGCTCTGCGCCGGGAAAATCCCTCAGCAGGCGGCGGTACGCCTTCTCAGCGTCTGTGTGTCTGCCGCGGCGCTGCAGTTCGCATGCCAGCTGCAGTTCCTGCAGGAGTTCTGAGGGGACTGCCGGCACAGTCGGGGGGATTGGCACCGCTGGTGGGTTCTTCACATGCATGGAGACAGCCTGATTCCCTCCGGTACCAGCCGGTTGTTGATGGTATGTGGTATCCGCCAGCGGGCACTGCCGCCTCCCGAGGCATCCGGGCCATGATTCTGCAAAGCGGCAGACAGGTCTGAGACTCTATTGCGCAGAGCGCCCCTCATGCTTATACCTGGGACAACAGGATGAAGTCCATACCGGAAAACGAAGGCCGACACCTTCGGCCCCCGCCAGATGCGCGAAACGTCGGAAAAGAGCACATGCTCGAACCGACAGGCGGATTCCGGTGATCATCAGAGAGCACCTCTGTCGCTTGCCGGCGGCAGCCGGGCATCAACAAGGAGACACCTATGCACACCATCCATCCGGCGAAACTGGCTCATTCCCTGCAGCGCGGGGAAGCCATCCAGCTCATCTGCACGCTTCCCGCCGAATTTTTTCAGCAACTCCGGATCGCAGGCAGCAGCAATGCCTGCGTCTACCAGATCACCTTCCTCGATCAGGTGCGCGCAGCAATCGACGACAAGGCGGCACCGATAGTTCTCTACGGTTCAGGCCCCGATTCACGCGACGCCGAGGTCGCCGCCGGCAAGCTGCAGCAGGCCGGTTACGGCAACGTCATGGTTCTCGAAGGCGGCATCGAGGCATGGCGCGTGGCGGGGCTGCCGCTGGAGGGCGATGCCGCTGGAGTTCGCCCCGATCCGGCGACGTTGCTGCTGCTCCCGCCCGGATCCTATGACCTCGACAGCGAGCGCAGCCACATAGGCTGGACCGGCAGAAACGCCGGCACCAGCCACACCGGCTCCGTCCGCTGCAGCGCCGGGGCGGTCCTGGCCGACGCCACGGGTTTTTCAGGAAGCCTCACGGTGGACATGACGAGCATCGACAATCACAACCTCGCTGGCGACCCGCTGCAGGCAGTGCTTCTCGATCATCTCAGATCGGATGACTTCTTTCTGGTGCGCCATTTCCCCCGCGCCGATTTCACCATCAGCCGCGGCCAGTTGCGGGAAAAACCCTTCGTCACCGCCGTCAACTGCGACATCAGCGGCGAGTTGACCCTGCGCGGGAACAGCCGGCCGCTGGCATTTCCGGCGACGTTAACGGTCGCCGGCGGCGAGTTCCAGCTGGAGGCCCACTTCGATCTCGACCGCACCGACTGGGGAATCATCTACGGCTCGGCCCGGTTCTTCGAACATCTGGGGATGCACAGGGTGTTTGACACGGTCAGCATCGCGCTGCGCTTGATCTTCACCCGCTGGTCGCAACACTCACAGCAGCT
>CAYYWK010000699.1:0-1925 GCA_964475345.1 uncultured Desulfobulbus sp. | reverse complement strand
GAACAACCGACTGGACCATCTCAACATTGTTGTCAGCGACCTGGACGCGGCGGCCGCCTTCTTTTCCCTGCTCGGTTTTGTCGAGGAGGACAGGGCGGAGCTGAGCGGGGAGTGGCTGTCGGCGGTCGTCGGCCTGCCCGGGGTCCGGGCCGAGTATGTCGCGTTGCGCCTTCCCGGCTCGCCCACCCGGCTGGAGCTGATCGCCTACCGCCATCCGCCCTCGCCGGCGTCAGCGGCTATCGCTCAAGCCAATCGCCTCGGGTTTCGTCACCTGGCGCTGGCAGTGGCTGACATCACTGCCGAAGTCGCCCGCCTGCAGGCCGCCGGTGTGACATTCCTGAGCGATATCCAGACGTTTCCGGCAACCGGCAAGCAGCTTGTCTACTTTCTCGGCCCGGACGGGATACTGCTCGAACTGGCCGAATACCCGCGCAGGACCGGCGAACCGGCAGAGGGCGGAACATGAGGAGGGAACCTTGCGCTGCGCCGCCCGAGCAGGTCAGGGTATGGCAGCCGCGAGGGCTGCCGGGACTGCAGATGCTGCAGGCCACCTACGTCACCACCGCATTCGCCCGCCACACCCATGAGGGCTTCGGTGTCGGCGTCATCGAGCGGGGCGCGCTGGGTTTCTATTATCGCGGCGCCAACGTCGTCGCGCCGGAGGGACACATCAACCTGGTCAACCCCGGCGAGGTCCATACCGGCCAGTCGGCGACGGAGGCCGGCTGGACCTACCGGATGTTCTATTTCGAGGCGGATGTCCTGCAGCAGGCGGCGGAGGAGATGACGGGCCGTCCCGCAGCGCTGCCGTTTTTCGCCTCCGGAGTGCTGGAGGACCCTGAACTGGCGGCGCTGATCCATTGCACTCACCGGCGTCTGGAGGATGAACGCTCGCCGCTGCTGGAGCGGCAGTCGCTCTTTCTGGACATGCTCACCCGGCTGATCGCCCGCCATGCCTATGCCCCTCCTGTACGGCGGCCTATCGGCCGCGAACACCGCGTCATCCGGCGGGCCATGGAGCATATCGCCGCACATTTCGCTTGAGAGATAGCGGTGGACGAACTGGCGGCGGTCGCCGGACTGAGCCCCTACCACTTCATCCGGGTCTTTCGCCGGGCCACCGGGATGCCACCCCATGCCTGGCTGATGCAGTACCGGGCCCGGATGGCGCGAAACTTGCTCGGATTGGCCGTCCCCATCGCCGACGCCGCCTGCCGGGCCGGCTTTGCCGACCAGAGCCACCTCAACCGGGTCTTCAAACGCCTGTTCGGCTATACCCCGGGCCAGTACAGCAATTCCGTCCAAGACGCCTGATCCCCCCTGTCTGTATACTCCACCACGTCAGACGGTCCGGCCCTCGCCGGACCTCCGCGAGCGATGCAGCCGTGCTGTCCGGTCCCCGGATGTCCGCACATCGGCTGTGGCGGCGGGCGATAACCGGCCGTTCGTGCCAAGGCGGCAATCAGCTGGTGCCGCGACACCGAAAACCTCCGGGTTTCCTGCAGGGGTCCTGGCACGGGTATACCATCAGTGTATCGACAAGGAGGGAAATCATGAACTATGTCCATGGCTTTGGCGACAGCGAGGCACAACGGCTGCAGGACCAGGCCGACACCCTGGCCGGCCTGCTGCATGCGGAGATGCGGTACCCGCCCGGGGCCCTGGTGCTCGAGGCCGGCTGCGGCACAGGCTGCCAGACCCTGCACCTGGCCCGCAACAACCCCGAAACCCGTTTCGTGGCGGTTGATGTCTCGCACGAATCCCTGGCCCAGGCCAAGGCCAAGGCACAGGCGGCAGGGCTTGCCAATGTCCGTTTCCAGCAGGGAGACATCCTCCATCTCGAGATGGAGGATGCCGCCTTCGATCACCTGTTCGTCTGCTTCGTCCGCGAGCATCTCGCCGACCCGGCCGGCGCTCTGCTCCGG
>CAYYWK010000698.1:0-1925 GCA_964475345.1 uncultured Desulfobulbus sp. | reverse complement strand
GCGCCAGTTCAAGCCGGCATTGTGACGAGATGTTCCAGGGCAGGGAAAGGATAAGGTCGATATAGGTGTGACCGATGGAGTACTCGGCCACGGCCGGGTCGGTCTTCGCGAGCTTTTCCACCTCCTTGAGCGCCGCCTCGGTGACATGGTGCGGCAACTGCGCCTCTTCAATGCGGCTGCGAAGCTTGTCGAGAGGGGAAGCCTCCTCCGTTGCGACCCGCGGCCTCTCGTCGGCCTGCTCCGTCTTCTTCCGAAAGAACATATCGTTGGCCTCTCCGACTGAAAAAAATGAGCATACTCCAGGAGCCGCCTCCATATCCGTTCTGACACGGCTCCCCGCCGACGCCGGTTTCCGCCGGGCATCAGGCTGTCCCCGGTATCCTATACCACCTGAACGCTTTTGCAAGATTGATTCCATCAGCGACAGGTTGTCCCGCGCCCCCCCGGGATCCCCAGATCCGTAGCGGCCGCAGTTGGCAGGCATGCTCATGGGAGAACAGGCAGACGGGCCTGCCGCCTCTGCAGCGTGCATCCGGATGCCCGTACCTGTTGCAGATTGCACGAACCAGTTGCATTCTGCAACGCACTTTCTGAGGTTCTCCAGCCCCCACCTGCCCACCCGTTGCTCTTTGCAACACTTTCTGATTCAAGCCATCTATTGATGGAATTTTTTTATTTTTATTTCAGAATGTTACAGAGATTTTCCAAATGGCATGCAATTTGGAAATCCCCCTTTGACAACCGTCATCGACCAGTCCAGAACAGTCGAACAATCGGCGGCAGAAAGATCAACCCTGCAGCAGAGGCGGCCGAGAGCATGGAAAACGACACTCTTCACGGATCAGCCAGAAAAAGAACCCCTTTCATTCTGGTTGTCACCAGAAACGGCCACATGGCGGAACCGGTCATGGAGTATGCCGTCAATGTCGCCCAGAGAACGCAGTGCTCGATCCTTGCTGCCCATATCAACACCCTGCCTTTCTACCGTGACGGCGGCAGACGCAGTTCGCTCTTCACCGCGGCGATGCAGGAAAGCGCTGCCCAGTTCGAACAGAAGGCCTCCGTCAGGGGTGTCGCGGTTGAACACATCGGTGACGCCGGAAAAATCGGCAAGGCTGTGCATCGTCTCTGCCACTCCGAGGGCAGACGCATCGAATTCGTCATCATCGACCAGGGAATCAAGCTCGAAGAGGTAACGGCGCACTCACCCGTTCCCGTCTTCACCGTCAATTATCCGAAAAACACGGCCGGTCTTCAGGCGAAGACCTCAATTTCTCACTTTTTTCTCAAAGGAGCTCCCCGTATGGCAACTGCAACCAAGAAACGGCACCTGCACAACACCCTCGTTTTCGGCGGTCTCACCACGGCACTGTATGCAGCGGTGTTCATGAACCAGGATGTCGTCATGACCTATTTCTCCAAGGGAGGACTCTACGCCGCCCTGCCTGTGAGCCTGGTTTTTGCCGTCTCCTATTTCCATGGCAATTTCACCAGTTCCTTCTGGTCGGCTCTGGGTATCGAAAGCTCCAAGGCCACGGCGACCAAGACCGTCGAGGTCCGCGACGATAAGCCCGCCGCCGATACCGTCAGGAAGGATACCAGGCCGCGCGCTCAGGTCAGCGTGTGAGGAATCGGCCATACCCCGCCGGCAGCGACGGCCGGGTGAATCTTAGACAACAGCAGGATATTCCATATGAAAGGAGATGACAATGCACGGACCTGTGAATGAAGTTCTTCAGTTTATCGATCTCAACGCCTACTCGGTGGTCTTTCTCTTTCTGGTAGGCTTTATCGGCGGCCTGGTCAGCGGCTTCATCGGCTCCGGCGGAGCCTTCGTCCTCACTCCGGGCATGATGAGCCTGGGAGTACCCGGCGTGGTCGCCGTGGCCAGCAACATGGCCCACAAGTTCCCCAAGGCATTGGTG
>CAYYWK010000697.1:0-1925 GCA_964475345.1 uncultured Desulfobulbus sp. | reverse complement strand
GCGGCGCGGGCCGGCCAGCACGGCAAGGGTTTTGCGGTGGTGGCTGAGGAAGTGAGGAATCTCGCCGCCCGCAGTGCCAAGGCGGCGCGGGAGACCAGCGAGCTGATTGAGGGATCGGTTGCCAAGACCCAGCGCGGCACCGAGATGGCCGACCTGACCTCGGCTTCGCTTGCCAAGATCGTCGATGGCGTCGGCAAGGTGACCGACATTATCGCAGAGATCAGCCACGCCTCGCAGGAGCAGTCGCAGGGGATCAACCAGACCAACGAGGGCCTGGCCCAGGTCGACCAGGTGATCCAGGCCAACACCGCGGCGGCCGAGGAAGGTGCGGCGGCGGCCGAGGAGCTGTCGTCGCAGGCCGACCATATGCGGCAGCTGGTGTCCCGCTTCAAGATCAAAGGGCAGTCGGAAGAAGCATGGGGAGGCCAGTCCCAGGCGCCGAAGCGCTCGGTGAAACGACTGGCTGGCCCGGCCAAGGCCGGCTGGGGCGGCAGCCAGCCCACCGGGCACGCCAACCCGGCGGAGGTCATCGCCCTTGATGACAGCGAGTTCGGCAGATACTAGGCGGTAAAACGGCAGGGGGCGGCTTCCAGGGACGGAAGCCGCCCCCTGCCGGTGCAGGATGGCAGGGCAGGGGTGATAACCGGAAAGCTGCGAAGGCGGAGACGTTGCATCCACGTGACGAACACAGGGGGAAGACGATGATGAAGAACATGAAATTGGCAACGAAGCTGCTGGGATCGTTTCTGGTCGTTCTGGTTATCATGGCGATTGTCGGGGTGGTGGGATACCGGGCGATGCTAGGGGTTGCCGACCGGGCCGACAAGATGGGCGACGTCAATGCCATCGTCCAGCTGATCCTGGATACGCGGCAGCAGGAAAAGAACTACATGCTGCGCAATGACGAGGAGTCCCTGAAAGAAGCCTGAAAAAGCAGGGCGAAAACATCGCCAAGCTGTTCGAAAAGGTGAAGACCACCTCCGCGAAGTTCACAGATCAGGCCAACAGGGACCAGATGACCGCGATCGAGAGCGATGCCAAGACCTACCAGGCGGCCTTCGTCGAGTTTGTCACGCTCAACAAGCAGCGTGATTCGCAGATGGGGAAGATGCGGGAAGCCGGCAGCGGCATCCTCTCCGAGATCGAGAAGATGGCAACCGATCAGCAGGGGAAACTGGCGGAAGCCCATCAGGCCGCCGCCGAGGCCATTTCATCGTACATGAAATCCACCACCGACCCGATATCGACGATGGAGATCAGCAGGCTGCAGAAGGAAGGGGAGGAGAAGGTCGCCGACCGCGTCCAGAAGATCCTCGATGCCGGCCAGATGATCGCACTGCTGATCGACGCCCGGAAAAACGAGAAGGAATTCATCCTCTCCAAGGGCGACAAGGGGTGGATGGAAAAGGTCGACGCCAATATCGTCAGGATCAAGGAGATCGCCACCAGCCTCAAGAGCCGTTTCAAGCAGCAGGCCAACATCGACCAGGCGGACAAGATTCTTGCCGGCATCGCCACTTACAACCGGGAATTCGACGCCTATGCCGCACTGATGGGCCAGCAGAAGGCGGCAGAAACGAAGATGATCGAGGTCGCCCGCAATGCCCAGAAGAGCTGCAGCACAGCCCTCACCGACCAGAAAACCAAGATGAAGACGCAGATCGCCTCGGCGGTGACCTTGATCGTCACCACCTGCATCGTTGCCTTCATCATCGGCATCGGCCTGGCCCTGCTGATCACCAGCGGCATCACCGGGCCGGTGGCGAAGGTGATGACGATGCTCGACGAGATCGGCAAGGGCCGGCTCAGCATGCGGCTCAATATCGACAGCCGCGACGAGATCGGCCAGATGGCCGACACCATGGACCGTTTCGCCGACCACATGCAGGCGGAGATGGTGGCCGGCCTTGAGAAACTGGCGGCAG
>CAYYWK010000696.1:0-1926 GCA_964475345.1 uncultured Desulfobulbus sp. | reverse complement strand
GCTGGCTCACCCTCGATGAAGCGGACGGCGGCAATAAAGACATCGATGACGCAGGGGTCATGTCGCCTGCCGGTGCGCCTGTTGAGCTCGTCGTAAAGCAGAAAAGGGTCGCGTCCCTTGAGCTGCCCTGGCTGATTGATCCCCAGCAGGCGCAGGTCGCTGGCGGTTGCTGGGCCGACATTGGGAATATCCGTCAGCGCCACCACCTCTGCCAATTCCTTGAATTTCGGTTTTCTGCCCATGCTTATTTCTGTTCAGAACGCAGTACTGCCAGAAAGGCGGTCTGAGGAATATCGACATTGCCCACCGTCTTCATCCGCTTTTTTCCTTCCTTCTGTTTTTCCAACAACTTCCGCTTGCGGGTGATATCACCTCCGTAACATTTCGCTGTCACGTCCTTACGCAGGGCGGATACGTTGGTGCGGGCGATGATGTTGCCACCGATGGCTGCCTGGATGGCGATTTTGAACATCTGGCGGGGGATTTCTTCTTTCAGCATTTCGCAGGCGTGCAGGCCTCTGGCCCTTGCATTGCTGCGGTGCACCAGTTGCGAAAGGGCGTCCACCACCTCGCCGTTGACAAGGATGTCAAGTTTGACAAGGTCGCTGGGGCGGTAATCGAGCATTTCATAGTCGAAGGAACCGTATCCCTGGGTAATGGATTTCAGGCGATCGTAAAAATCGTAGATAACCTCGGCAAGCGGCAGTTCGCAGGTGAACTCGATCCGGCCGGGCATTGGGTAATGGTAGCTGGTGTTCTCACCGCGCCGTTCCATGCAGAGGGTCATGACCGAGCCCATGTAGCGCTCGGGGATAAGGATGGTGGCCCGAATATACGGCTCGTCTACGCGTTGAATCTTGGCGGGATCCGGGAAGTGTGCGGGATTGTCGACATCCTTCATGCTTCCGTCGGAGAGATAGAAAACATACTTCACCGATGGAACGGTGAGGATCAGGGAGACATCGAATTCCCGCTCGAGGCGTTCCTGCACCACTTCGAGATGCAGGAGCCCAAGGAAGCCGCATCTGAAACCGAAACCGAGGGCTGCGGATGAATCTTTCTGGAAGCTCAGGGCGGCATCATTGAGCTGCAGTTTTTCAAGCGCTGCGGCGAGATCTTCGTAATCGTCGGTGCTGATCGGGTAGAGCGATGAGAAGACCACCTGCTGGACTTCCTTGAAGCCTGGCAGAGGGGTGGCACAGGGACGGTCCCGGTGAGTGATGGTGTCGCCTGGCCGGGTATCCCTGACTGTCTTGACCCCTGCCAGAATATACCCGACTTCGCCGGCGGACAGTTTTTTCTGCGGTTCGCGGCGGACACGAAAGAGGCCGACCTCCTCAACCCTGTATTCGGTTCCGTTGGACATGAACGTGATGATATCGCCGCTCCTGACAGTGCCATTGACGATACGCACCGATATGATGGTGCCCCGGAAGGGGTCGTAGGAAGCGTCGAAGATCAGGGCCTGCAGTTCCCCGTCCGGATCGCCTTTGGGAGGCGGCAGATGGGTGACGATGGTTTCGAGGATCTCGTCGACACCCAGGCCGCTCTTGGCGGAGCAGTAACGGATCAGGGAACTGTCGAGGCCAAGATCTTCCTCTATCTGCAGGGCGACCTTTTCGGGCTCTGCAGATGGTAAATCGATCTTGTTGATCACCGGAATGATCTCGAGGTCATTTTCCATGGCCAGGTAGAGGTTGGCAAGAGTCTGGGCCTCTACGCCTTGTGCGGCATCTATGAGCAGCAGCGCACCTTCGCAGGAGGTCAGGGCCCGCGAAACCTCGTAACTGAAATCGACGTGGCCGGGTGTGTCGACGAGGTTGAGGGAATAGGTCTGACCGTCCCTGGCGGTGTAGGGCAGGCAGATTGCCTGGCTTTTGATGGTGATGCCGCGTTCACGCTCTATATCCATGCTGTCCAGCAACT
>CAYYWK010000695.1:0-1930 GCA_964475345.1 uncultured Desulfobulbus sp. | reverse complement strand
AGGAGCGCGTAAGATCCGCCACGGATGAAGCAGTGCGTCAACGACGCTATTGGGTCGGTGGCCTAAGCGAGACGCCGACAGCTCCGCTACGCAGGACCGCCCTGGAAATCTTCGAGCAGGTCTATCCGAGCGTGCTGCCGTTCCCGTTCGATGGTTTCAACACCACGAATGGTAACGGTCCACGAGACGTATCAGCGATTGCGAGAAGCCTGATCATTGGCGAACTCAATCAAGCATGGATACCAGCTCAGCCCGCGAGCCGTCGCACCCGCATTGACGCGGTCATGATTGGCAGTTGGCAGGCGTTGGACGCATCCAGCGCACCATGCGCACCTCGAGCCCCGATACTTGCATCTGTCTTTCAGACATTGGAGGCCGCGCACAAAGCCGACCCGGGCCGACCGCTAGCGACCTCTTTCGCCGAGTTGATTGCGCCGCCTTACGGCATGTCCGCAGCTTCGGCAACCTTGATGTTGTCACTCCTGATTGGGGTTTCAAGTCCCCAGCGCGGTCTGTTGCTCGACGGTACGCCGATCAATGCCGCGGATTGGGTGGACGCCGCATTTGCGCGTGCGAAGACCAAGCACTACCTCGACGAAGCCGTGCTGGCACGTACGCGACTACAACTGTTCGATGAGGATGCGGAGAGCCGGTGGCGTCGCTTCCTCGATGACTGGGAAGCCGAGCAGCAAATCGACCGCGTCGCCAAGTTTGGAGCTCGTGCGCAAGAGCGGCTGCAGAATGATCCGATTCCGCCATCACTAATGGAACGCTTGGCGCGGCTCAGAGCCGAGGCCGATAGAGCGAATGCTCGCCTCCTCGAGATGTCTATGCGATTGCAGCGTTTGCAGCGTGAGGTCGAGGAATCCGCTAGGCGAGAGAGCATCCATCATTGCCTGAAGCACGGCACTGAGGTCAAGAAGGTACTGAGAGATCTGTCCGAAGGAGCCCGCTGGCCCGCGAAGATGAAGCAGGAATGCAACGACGCGCTGCGCATAGTGGGGCAGGTGGTAGAGGCTGGTGTCGCCGATTGGATACCTCGGCAGACCGCGCGCAGCGTGGCGCAGGCCAGCGACTTCCGCAATCGCACTGAATCGGAGATCCGCTGGCTTACCGAACTGGGTTATGGCCACCAAGCGAAGGCGTTAGAGCGGCAAGCCGCGAGCGTCTTGCACCGTTTGAGCGAGTTGGAGAAGCACTCGCTAACTTTGGCACAGGCTGAGGATTATCCGCGGCAGCCGAAGCCGAGGGGTAACGAGTCCGTGGTTGCCTTGCGAGATGATGCAGTCCGCGGCAAGGAGATAGCGGCAAACCTGGGGACAATTCAGACCCTGAGCGATGAGGAGCGGCACGCGCATGTGGCGGCCATCGAGCGGCGGGTCGCCCAGGTGCAGGCGGTTATCGCCGAGCAGGAAAAGCGCCTGGCTGACGTGTCATCCATCCGAATCATCAATGAGGAGGCGCTACGCGAAGCGATCGCCACGGTGGAGCAACTCCGAGCGATCTTCTCGGGTGATCGCAACGAGGGATACATCAACGAGCTTGCCCGACACTTGCAGCGGATCAGGGACGACTTGGGGGCTTGGGAGCAGGGCGATTTGCCACCGGAGCGCCTCTCGGCTGTGCTCGCGGATCAGCGTGAGCACCAATTCGCAACGTTCGAGGCGTGGGTCGAGGCAGATGACGACCTCGATCATCCGCCTTGGGATCTGCGCAGTGTCTACCACAGCCTGGCCGAGGAGCGGATCGCACTTGCGCAACGACGCTCCGATGACTGGATTCGGCCGCGTCTGCGGGCCGATACGGACATTCCGACGCTCGATCTGGCGGGAGCGCGCCGGTTGATGTCGGAGTTTAACTCCGCCCCGGGGTTTCTCAGCGCCGCGGCCGGTCCGGCAGGCTCCTGCGACGGATCGGCAAGCGCGGCACG
>CAYYWK010000694.1:0-1930 GCA_964475345.1 uncultured Desulfobulbus sp. | reverse complement strand
CCGATAGCCGACCGCACCCGCCAGATCCTCCGCAACATGGAAGCCATCGCCGCCGAAGCCGGCGGCACACTCGCGGATACCGTCAAGACCACCATCTTCCTCACCGATCTCAGCGACTTCCATTCCGTCAACAGCGCTTACGGAGAATTTTTCCCGGCAACTCCCCCCGCCCGCTCGACAGTCCAGGTGGCTGCCCTACCCCTCGCCTCGAATATCGAGATCGAAGCGATACTCTTTCTTCCTGCCAGATGAGCGCCGACAACCGATGAAGACATTTACGGTCAAGGATATCCTGCAGATGGAAGTCGCCCTGGCGCTGGGTTGCACAGAGCCGATCGCCGTCGCACTGGCGGCAGCTGCCGCGGCCAGTCTCCTTCCCGCCAGAGATTTCGACGGCATAGAGGTCTGGGTCGATCCCAATATCTACAAAAACGGTCTTGCCGTCGCCATCCCCGGCAGTGAAGGGATGAGCGGCCTCGACACCGCCGCCGCCCTCGGGGCCTATGGCGGCAATCCCGTCAAAGGGCTCGAGGTCCTCGAAACCCTTGACACCCAAGCAGTCGGCAAGGCCAGGGAACTCCTGGCAGCAGGCCATGTGACCGTCCATCTTCGCGAACAGACCGGCCTGTATATCCGTTGCCGCATCACCGCTGGCGCCGATACCGCGGAATCGCTGATCACAGATTCCCACAGCAATATTGTCAGCCTGCAGCTGAACAGCGCCGAGATCACCGATTCGTCGCTTGTCTCGACACACGGCACCCCGACAGGCGGCCAGCGTCTGGCAGAGTTGGAAGAGTGGCTGCGAAGCCTGACCCTGGAAGACATCCTTGAGCTGGTATCCGAACTGGACAGTGATGATCTGGCTTTTCTTGAAGAGGGGGCCAGGCACAACCTCCGCCTGGCCGAACATGGCCTGAAATACGGGGATGGACTGGGGATCGGCAAGGCCATTGACCGCCTGCTCAAGCAGAAACTGCTGGTCAACGACATGGCGACATCGGCCAGACGATTGACGTCGGCAGCAGCCGACGCCAGGATGAGCGGCGTCAAGCTGCCGGCGATGAGTTCAGCCGGCAGCGGCAACCATGGGCTGACGGCAATCCTGCCGATCTGGGCAAGCAAAGACTTCATCGACTGTGACCATGAAACCATTCTGAGGGCTATCGGCCTCAGCCATATCATCACCGCCTACGTCAAGGCCCACACAGGCAGGCTCTCTGCGGTCTGCGGCTGCTCCGTGGCTGCCGGAGCCGGTGCCACCGCCGGCATCACCTACCTGGTCGGCGGCGATGTCAGCCACGTGGCCGGGGCGATCAAGAACATCATGGAGGATCTGGCCGGGGTGATCTGCGACGGAGCCAAGGCCGGCTGTGCGCTGAAGCTGAACACCGCCGCCGGCGCCGCGGTGCAGGCTGCCCTTTTCTCGCTGCAGGGGGTCAACGTCAAGGATACCGACGGCATCATCGGCACCTCCACCGAAAAGACTATCAGGAACATGGGCGAACTCAGCCATGACGGGATGGTCGCAACCGACAAGACCATCCTCAAGATCATGCTCGACAAGCAGCTGACCAAAAAGAAAGGCTGAGCGGCGGTATGCCGTTCAGCCTTCAAATCGTCTCAGTCGCAGAAATTCACGGGCGAGGACGAACCATCCCGCCGTCAGGCGATCATGCACCAGTCATAGGCATTGCGGAACATCTGCATCCACGGCGTCACCTGCAGATGCCGCATGTCCTCCGGCAGCCAATGCGCCTGCC
Source organism: uncultured Desulfobulbus sp. (assembly GCA_964475345.1). Lineage (GTDB taxonomy): Bacteria > Desulfobacterota > Desulfobulbia > Desulfobulbales > Desulfocapsaceae > Desulfoprunum. The sequence goes on along the minus strand of CAYYWK010000694.1, from coordinate 167 downwards.
AGGGGAGAAATACCCTTTCCGGATGCGGCATCAGCGCCAGATGCCGGCCGTCGGCCGAACAGAGGCCGGCAATGCCGCTGGGGGAGCCGTTGGGGTTGAAGGGGTAGACTTCTGTGGGTTTGCCATCATCGTCAACATAGTACAGCGGCACCAGGCGAGTTGCGATC
>CAYYWK010000693.1:0-1940 GCA_964475345.1 uncultured Desulfobulbus sp. | reverse complement strand
GACTCCAGCGTCCCGAACGCTGTGCTCTACCAGACTGAGCCACATCCCGACCTGTGTTCGCGGCCGGCCATGCTGCCGGCGCGACGAATCTGCCATTAATATATGTTCAGACCGGCAAAGTCAAGCGCAAAAGGCAGGAGGAAGAAGCATTGCCACAACCCTTGCCATGACTCCCAAAGCAAGCCAGGCACGCTTTCCCGCCGGGTAACGGAAGGGTGACCAATCGGATCGCCCGGTCGACACAGTCCAACGCTCAGCGGACGATGAAACCCAGCACTTCCAGGTTCTTGGCCCATGCGCTCCAGGGACCGGTGAGGAACCGGGCCCGCATCGTCTTCGGGCAGTAGACCACCCTGGCATCCTGGTCGAGGTTGCAGCGGCGGTCGAAATTGGTGTGGCTGAGCCGCAGGGTCCAGGTCCCGTCGCCGTTGGGACAGGCCTCCTCGACAAAGGCCGGGTGCCCGGTGGGCATCCCCCGCTGTCGGTTTGCTCCGAGAACGATGACCGAGCCGGCCTTCGGCTGCGGCGACGTCACGCCCTGCTTACGGGCGCAGGAAAACCACTGGACCGGGCTGGTGTCACCCAGCCTGCAGTTGTCGATGCCGGAGCGGCAGCGGGCGTAGATCAGGCTCTGCGGCTGGCAGCGGGAAGTCCTGGTGGTTCGGACCGTTTTTTTCCTGCCGTTCTTCAGCTTGACGGTCTTTGTGCAGGGGATGCTCTTGCCTGGCCGCAGGGAGAAACAGCTGTCCCTGCCGACGGCCTCGACCTGCTGGCAACTGCCGCAGCTGCCGGCAGCGCCCGCCAGGGAAGCCGGATCTGCAGAAGCAGCCGTAAAATCGGCCTGGTGGAGCTTCCGTTCGCCAACGCAGCTGTCGCCTGCGACCTGCGGTTTCGCCTCGTCTGCCGGCCCAGGCGCGACGGCGCAGCCGGACAGCAGCGCCAGCCCAACAAGCGGAACCAGGCGTTGCCGCCACCACCGCCTCGTCATCTCCTGCCAGGTCATCATTCGCGTCCGCATTCCCCCCCTCCCGGTCAGCCGACGCTGATGCTCTCGCCATGACAGGGGACGGTGACATCGAAACCCCGCTGGCGCAAATATTCGGCAAATGCCAGAGACTGCTCCTCCTCGCCGTGGACCAGAGCGATCCGCCTGATCCGCAGGTTGGAGCCGGTCAGCAGCCTGGTCAATTCATCGCGGTCGCCATGGGCGCTGAAACCGCCGATGGTCCTGACCCGGGCCCTGAGCGGGTACTCCTTGTTGAAGAAGCTGAGTACCGGCGGCGCCCCTTTCCTGCCCTCTTCCTCGTAGGCCTGGCCCAACTCCTGGATCCGCCGGCCGAGCGTATTCTGGCCCATGTAGCCGACGATCAGCACGGTGTTGCGCTCGTCATGGATCTTGTGGCGCAGGTGGTGCAGGATCCGTCCACCCTCGCACATACCCGACCCCGAGAGGACGATGTGCGGCCGCTGGTCCCGGTTGAGGGCCATCGAATCCTCCACCGAGTTGATGAACTGCAACTCCTGGAAACGGAAGGGGTTGAGGCCGTTCTGGAGAAAGGTGTGGTGGGTGTCGGCATCATAGGTCTCCGGGTGCTCGCCGAAGACATTGGTGATATCAGTCGCCAGCGGGCTGTCGATGTAGACGGGGATCTTCGGCAGCTCGCCCGCCATGTAGAGTTCATGGAGAAAATAGATCAGCTCCTGGGTCCGTCCGAAGGCAAAGGCCGGGATCAGCAGAGGTACCAGTAGGCATAACAGCGCGGCGCATCGCTTGTCCGTCTTGCGCTGTGCGTAAGCGATAGCCAGAGACACACCAACGAAGCACATCTCAATGCTCGTGGCCGCAGCCATGACAATCCCTCCAGACAGAGCAACGCTGGATGCAATGCCCAGAAGCAGCCCATCAACAGAAGCATCGATGCACACCGCAATCAGGAGTC
>CAYYWK010000692.1:0-1942 GCA_964475345.1 uncultured Desulfobulbus sp. | reverse complement strand
CTGAGCTGTCGCGGTAATCGCCAAGCCGCCACGCAGTATCTCATGGGCTAGGGTGACTGTGGCATAAGTTTTCTGGTAAGCCCTACGAAATGCTGCAGAATCGAGGAGATCGGCCAGAAGCCGTTTTTACCCGCTGGAACAGCGCCTCGATGATCTCGGGCGCTCCCCGAAGAGGTGCAGATTTCAGCCGTACCCGGCTCGAGATTGACGGCGAACATAGTTCTGGTTATCACGGGAAATCTGTTTCGCGTTGTAATAGTTTAGCCATTCCTTGACCTCCTGCAGCACCGTTCAGTCCCACATCAGCTGCAGGGAATCGAAAAACCCATCGGCTGGGTATTCCGGCCCTCTTTGCAGTATTTACGACAGAACATACCCAGCACAGCGCCTTTCTCGTCATCCGCGCCAGGTCCAACCTCAAATGTCACCGTGTCTATTCCCATCAGACAGACCAGTCTCGCGTCCTGATCTGCGATCAGTCAAACATGCTCACCGGGTTCTATCACTGCAATGACTGCTTGGACAAGCCTGCGGCGTGTCAAATATCACAATGCCGCAACAGATAAAACCCTGGTGTTTCTAGCCAACACCTTTTCGCTGCCAGCGAGGACCATCACTGATTTGTGTCGGAGTTGCTGACAGGTCGAACTGTTTTTCAAATGGATAAAGCAGAATCTCCGCATCAAGACTTTTTATAGGACATCTGAAAATGCTGTCAAAGCCCAAATCTGGATCGCCGTTTCGGTCAATCTGCTCGTTGCCATCTTGAAGAAACGACTCAAGACTGAAGCCAGTCTCTTCACAATTTTCCAAGTTGTAAGCGTGATCATATTTGAACGTATGACAAAAATTACAAGCACTTGCGAATGTGAAGTACATAACCGAAAATTGACTGCTCTAAACAGCTTTTATTGTATAATTAACGTTTGAGCGCTGGTGTTCTGGCAAATCATTTCAAGAAAATGTTCCATCGCCGGACCGGCCAGCCCTCTCGGCAGCTCCGAAGAGTGCAAACTTTGTTTAATCTTTAAAAATTTTTGTTGACAGTTTGGTGTGCATATGCAATAAACAGGGACCCATGCTTTCCCGCCTCCCCATCTGGACAATTCCGCCATGAACAGCCCGACTCCGGTAGAAAGCAGCATTGTCCTCGACAACCTCAGACGCATCGCCGACGCCATCGTCAGCTTCTTCGGCAGAAACTGCGAGGTCTGCCTGCATGACCTCCGTTCCCTGAGGCATTCGCTAATCTATATTGCAGGCGATGTCACCGGCAGGAAACCCGGGGCCCCCGCCACCGACCTGCTGGTTCGGACCCTGCAGCAGGACTGCGTCGAGGATCTGCGCAACTACCAGACCACCTCAGGCAATGGCCGCCCCCTGAAATCGAGCACGGTATTCATCCGCAACGCCTGGGGAGAACCGCTTTTCGCTTTCTGCATCAACTTCGACACCACCGATTTCTTCAACGCCAGCCAGGCCTTGCAGCCCTTCGTCAACTCCTTCGAGCAGACGCCTGAAACCAGCGAGACCTTTGCCCTCGTCCCTGAAGAGACCATTGGTTCCCTGGTCAAGCGGTCGATTCTCGCCCTCGGCAAGCAGCCCGTGACAATGACGTCCACCGAGAAGACCAGGCTGATCGCATTGCTGGAGCAGGACGGAGTCTTCCGCCTGAAGGGTGCGGTTGAGGAGGTTGCCCGACATGTCGGCGTTTCTCGCTACACGATCTACCATTACCTGCGGAAAATAAGGCAGGTGGGCAGCAATCATCCCTCAACCTCAACAGAGGATTCGACACCATGAGACGCGGTATTGTCACCAGCAAGGCTCCCTCTGCCATCGGCCCCTACTCCCAGGCCATTGCCTGTAAAGAACTGGTCTTCATTTCCGGACAACTGCCGCTCGACCCCGCCACCGGAAAGCTGATTGACGCACCGATAGC
>CAYYWK010000691.1:0-1950 GCA_964475345.1 uncultured Desulfobulbus sp. | reverse complement strand
CTTCGATGCAATGCTGGTCTTCGTCAGGACCAAGCTTCAGACGGTGGAACTGGCCGAGGCGCTGGTCGACCGCGGTTATTCCTGCGCCCCCCTCTCCGGCGACATCCAGCAGGCCAATCGCCTGCGCACCATCGAGCAGCTCAAGAGCGGCCGGATCGACATCCTCGTCGCCACCGACGTCGCCGCCCGTGGCCTCGACGTCGAGAGGATCAGCCATGTCGTCAACTTCGACATCCCCTTCGACACCGAGGCATATATCCACCGCATCGGCCGCACCGGCAGGGCCGGACGCAGCGGCGAGGCCATCCTCTTCGTCCACCCCCGCGAACAGCGGATGCTCGGCGCCATCGAGAAGGCCACCCGCCAGAAGATCACCCTGATGGCCATGCCGTCGGCACGGCTCATCAACGAACAGCGGGTGAGAAAGTTCAAGGAGCGGATGACCGCCGCCGTCGAGGGCGACCTTGGCGTGTTCAGGGAAATCGTTGCCCAGTACCAGCAGGAGCAGCAAATCGACCCGCTGCTGCTGGCAGCCGCCCTGGCCCGTCTCGCCCACGGCGACCGGCCCTTCCTGATGGCCGAGGATGAACCGCGCCGCGAGAAGGCGGCAAGGTCGCGGAAGAAAGACGACGAACAACCCGCCCGGCGTGAGCGTGAAGAGGGGAGGAAACCCAGAAAACCCCTCACCCTGCCCGCCGACGGGCCAATGGAACGGTACCGCATCGAGGTCGGTCATCGCCACGGGGTCAAGCCCGGCAACATCGTCGGCGCCATCGCCAACGAAGCCGACCTGGAAAGCCGCCATATCGGCCATATTGCCATCTTCGACGACTTCAGCACCGTCGACCTCCCCACCGGCATGCCGACAGAGGTCTTCCGCCTCCTGCAGAAGGTCAGAATCAACGAGCGCCCCCTGCGCCTCAGCAGGCTTGAATCCCCGATCCCAGAAAGGACGCACAAGGACCGGCCGGAGCGGCGTGAGAGGAAAAGCCTTGCCGCCAAGGCACCGCGGATCCGTCGCAGCAGCCAGGACCGTCAACCGGCCTGAACGAACTCCGGGAATCGATGCTCGAGCAGACCTTCTGCCACATCCCCGGCCTCGGCCAGGTGACGGAAAGAAAACTGTGGCAGGCCGGCATCAGCAACTGGGACGACTGGCGCGATCCGCCGCCGGTGGCGTTGCGCAACGCCTGCCTTGCGGAAATACCCGAAATTCTCCGGTCGTCCCGCAAGGCCCTGGCCGCCGACCCGGGCTTTTTCACGGCCCGACTGGCGGCCAGCGAACACTGGCGGATCTTCCCCCATTTCCGCAGGCAGTCCGCCTTTCTCGACATCGAAACCACCGGCCTGGCAGACGAGGCCGAAGTGACGACCATTGCCGTCTATGACGGCAACGAGGTCACCACCTTCGTCAACGGCCGCGACCTCGACGACTTTCCTGGCTTCATCGACCGTTTCCAGGTCCTGATCACCTATAACGGCAAGGGATTTGACATCCCTTTTCTCGAGAGGTTCTTCCGCATCCGACTGCGCCAGGCGCAGATCGACCTGCGCTACGTGCTGGCGAGGCTTGGTTTGAAGGGGGGATTGAAGGGCTGCGAGCGGCGGCTGGGGATGAGTCGCGGCGCCCTCGACGGGGTGGACGGCTATTTCGCCGTTCTGTTATGGCAAGACTTTCAAAAAAACGGCGATCAGCGGGTACTGGACACCCTGCTCGCCTACAACATCGAAGACACCGTCAACCTCGAGCGTCTGCTGGTGGAGGCCTACAACCGCAACATCGCCGCAACCCCCTTTGCGGAGGTGCTGCAGCTTGATTTCCCGGCCCCGCCGCCCCTGCCCTGCTGCCCCGACCTCGACTGCGTCGACAGAATCAGGCGACAGCACAGGCTGTAAGGCTGCATCGCCGCCAGCCTCCGCTCAGAGAACAATCTACATTCCTTCGCGGGC
>CAYYWK010000690.1:0-1953 GCA_964475345.1 uncultured Desulfobulbus sp. | reverse complement strand
CAGCGAGCACGTCCCGTTTGCCCTGGTCAGTGACCAGGGGGTAAAGAGCGGCTCGGGGTTGTCCTACATGGACCGGGATGGCCGGATTTTTTTCGAGGCTGCCACCGGCATGGATATCGATTTTCCGGTTATAACCGGGCTGGAAAGGATCAAGGAAGAGAAACGGAGAAAGGAAATTCTGGAAGACATTCTCGGGTTCCTCCGCAAGACCCAGGCCAACGACCCGCATCTGCCGACCCAGGCGGTTTCGGAAATTCATGTCAATCTTGATGGAGAACTCGTTGTTTTTCTTGTTGAATATCCATTTCCAATCTTTTTTGGACGGGGGAAGGCGGAAACGAAGTACAATCGACTGGTGAAGGTGCTCGAAGTTCTGTATAAGAAACACGAGAACGAAATGCAGATTTCCCGGGTCGAGTACATCCGTATGGACTATCTGGAAGACAAGGTGCTGGTGGCACAGAGCGGATCAGGTTGAACAGCATGGAAGAACATCAGGATAACGTGCAGGAACACGCCTTGGAAAAGGTGGAAATAGAGCGGGAAGCAGGTGAGCTTGTCGTCGGGCTCGATATCGGGACGACCAAGATCTGCTGTGTGGTGGGCGAGGTGACCGAGCAGAATACCGAGATCATCGGTGTCGGCATCGTCCCCTCACAGGGGTTGAAAAAGGGCATCGTCGTCAATATCGAGAGCACCGTCAATTCCATCAAGCAGGCCCTGCGGCTGGCCGAGGAAACGGCCGGTTGCGACCTGCGCTCGACGGATGTCTATGTCGGGATTGCCGGCAACCATATCAAGGGCTTCAACAGCCCGGGCATTCTCGCCATCAACAACCGCGAGATCAAGAAGGCCGACATCGACGAGGTCATCACCGCCGCCAGGACCGTCAAGATCTCGGAAAACCAGCGAGTGATCCATGTTATGCCGCAGGAGTACATGGTCGACGACCATACCGGCATCCAGAACCCGATCGGTATGACCGGCGTGCGGCTGGTGACCAATGTCCACATCGTCACCGCCGACATCGGGGCGGTGCATAACCTGGTCACCTGCTGCAACAAGGCCGGACTGGAGGTCGCCGATATTGTCCTGGAGTCCATCGCTTCGGCGCGTTCCGTGCTGAGCCGGGACGAAATGGAACTTGGGGTCGCTCTCGTCGATATCGGTGGTGGAACCACCGACCTGGCGGTCTTCTGTGATGGCACCATCCGCCATACCTGCGAAATCGGCCTCGGCGGCCACAACCTGACCAATGACCTGTCAGTGGGATTGCGCACCCCGTTGCAGGAAGCCGAGCGTCTGAAGGAGGATTTCGGCGGGGCGATCGCCTCGATCATCAAACCGAACCTAGTCGTCGATGTGCCGACGGTCGGCGATCGTGAACCGCGCAAGGTGACTCAGAAAGTGCTGGTGGACATTCTCGAGGCCAGGATGATCGAGATTCTCGAGATGGTCGACCGGGAACTGGTGCTGTCGGGCCAGAAAAACCGCATCAACGGCGGAGTGGTGATCACCGGCGGAACGGCCCTGCTCGCCAATGTGGTCGACCTTGCCGAGCAGATCTTCGACACCCAGGTCCGCATCGGGTATCCGGCTGGCATCACCGGCAGGGTGGATGACGTGTACTCCCCCCGCTGCACCACTGCAGTCGGACTGGTCATGTATGGTCGGGAAAAATGCCGGGAAGGCCGCCAGCATGAAGGGTCTGTGATCGGCAAGATGAAGGGGTGGTTTAAAAAAATAATGTAGCCCGGAGTTTTTGGTTGAGACAATAGCCGCAAGTGCTATAGTACGCATATCAAAACGAATAATTACCATTGCAGTCGGATGGTTACAGCATATTGGAGAGGGACTATGCCGTTCAGAATGGCGGACCAGGAAGGGGTTGCAACGGTGAAAGTCATTGGTGTCGGCGGTGGGGGATGTAACGCGGTTAACCGCATGATCGAC
>CAYYWK010000689.1:0-1959 GCA_964475345.1 uncultured Desulfobulbus sp. | reverse complement strand
TCGCCGAAAAGGCCGCGGGGTTTCTGCTTCAGGCGGAAATCGACTATTTCCACAAGGCGATGGATGAGCCAGTACGCCCGCTGGTGGCGCTGGTGGGAGGGGCCAAGGTGTCGTCGAAACTGGCGGCGCTTGAGCATATGCTCGACAAGGTCGACAGGATGATCATAGGCGGAGCGATGGCCAACACCTTCCTGAAAAGCCAGGGGGTTGACGTCGGTGCCTCGAAGATTGAAGAGGAACTGCTGGACACCGCCGCCCGTTTTCTCGATACGGCAAAAGGGAAGGGGGTCAAAGTCTTCCTGCCTGTCGATGTGGTTGCCGCTCCGGTATTTTCAGCCGATGCCGTGTTCAAGAACGTCACCATTCAGGATATTCCGCAGGGATGGCTGGCACTCGATATCGGTCCGGCGACGACGATTCTGTTCAGGGAGGCCCTCCAGGATGCGAGAACGATTGTCTGGAACGGCCCCATGGGGGCGTTTGAAATGGATGCCTTCGCCCGGGGAACCATGGCGCTCTGCCAGGCGGTTGCGTCATCCCACGCCCTGTCGATCACCGGTGGCGGTGACTCCAACGCCGCGGTCAAGAAAGCGGGCGAGGAGCGGAACATCAGCTATATGTCGACTGGCGGCGGGGCCTTTCTGGAGATGATGGAAGGCAAATCGTTGCCGGGGATCGAGGCCTTGCAATAACCCCCGAGGAGTCACTGCACTGGAGTGGATTATGAGTCGGAGACCATTGATAGCCGGAAACTGGAAGATGCACACCACAACGGTCGATGCGCGGGAACTGGCCACGGCGGTGGTGAAGAGCTGTGCAGGAATTGGCGACCGTGACGTGCTGATCGCACCGCCCTTCACGGTCCTGAGCGAGGTCGCCGCTTGTGTCCGGGGCAGTGGGGTCGTAGTCGCTGCCCAGAATGTCTGCTGGGAGGAACAGGGCGCCTTCACCGGCGAGATTTCGCCGCTGATGATCAAGGCGGCCGGCGGGACAGCGGCCCTTGTCGGGCACTCCGAGAGACGGCAGATATTTCTCGAGGGAGATGTGCTGATCAACAGAAGGTTGACCGGGGCCCTGGCTTCGGGGCTGATGATCATCCTCTGTATCGGCGAGACCCTGGCGGAGCGGGAAGATGGCCGCACCTTTGCCGTGCTCGAGCAACAGCTGAGAATGGGCCTTTCCGGTGTCAGCGCGGAGAGGATGGCGCATGTGGTGGTCGCCTATGAGCCCGTCTGGGCGATAGGCACCGGAAAGACCGCCAGCAAGGAGCAGGCCCAGGAAGCGCATGCCTTTATCCGAGAATTGGTGGACGAACTGTTCCAAAAAGATATTGCCGCCCAAACGAGAATACTGTATGGTGGCTCGGTTAAGCCAACCAATATTGATGAATTGATGGCGCAGCCCGATATCGATGGCGCACTTGTTGGCGGGGCTGCTCTTGATGCCCTGTCCTTCGGACGGATCATAGCTTTCAGATAACTCATACAAAGCACCTGAATGGAAACTCTGCTGATCATCCTCCATGTCGTTGTCTGTCTGTTCCTGGTTGCCATTGTGCTCCTTCAGCACGGGAAAGGAGCTGATATCGGGGCAACGTTCGGGGGATCCAGCCAGTCGCTGTTCGGCACCGAAGGACCATTACCGCTGCTGAACAAGATTACAACGGCCGCAGCAGTCATTTTTATGTTGACTTCCGTTGCGCTTGCGTATATTTCATCGCACACCGGAACCGGCTCGGTCATGAGCGAAGTGGCGAAGCCGGTTCCAGCCCAGGCCGATAAAGGCACAGCCGGGCAGGCTTCTGGTGTGCCGACTGCGCCTCAGGCAGAACAGGCGCCGGCTGCGAAGCCTGAGGCGAAACCTGCAGCCCAGCCTGAGGCGAAACCTGCAACAGATGAAAAGAAGGAATAAAACTTTGAGCCGAAGTGGTGGAATTGGTAGACACGCTATCTTGAGGGG
>CAYYWK010000688.1:0-1960 GCA_964475345.1 uncultured Desulfobulbus sp. | reverse complement strand
GTTGCCAAGGGGAAGTGCCGGTCGAGGTACTCCTCGCACTGTCTGAGGACCGAGCTCCGGCCGACGATTGTTTGGATGCTGGCGTTCTGGAGAGTTCCGCCCGATATCGACCCAAGGGAGAGGTGGATCGGCAGGACGATGTTGTCCACCCAGTATCCTTTGTCGAGCTGCGATACCAGCCTGAACGACTCCTTGATCTCCCCCTCCCGGGTGTTGTACACCGGGACCAGTGCTAGATCGGCCTCGCCGCGGAGGAACGCCTCGAGAATGTCGGCTATCCTGGTATAGAGCAGCAGACGGGCAGCCGGGTCGTACTGCTGTGCGGCAAGATGGCAGTCCGAGCCTGATGGACCCTGGGTGGCGATGATCGTCATTGTTTTCTGGGGCCGTTGATAAAAAAAACCGGTACAATTCACGTATCGACCGGCCGGCTGACCTGCCCGCCGACAATTGCCCGGCTACCTGCTCCAGCAGGAAAAGAGCATCAACGTGTCAAAGTATACACTCTTTCAGTGAAAGCAAGAATAAAACTGGAAATCATGGATGCAGTCCCAGGACTGAGCACCGGCCCGGCCGAAATCCTCGAGTATCTCGATGCCCTGAAAGGTTCAAGGAAATTCGGGCCGCAGGTGGTGTGCCACAGGATTTTTCCCGCGGTTGAACCTCGACTTGCCCGATCCTCGCAACTGTTTTGTCCAGCTGTCATGCAACTCCTGCGCAGCATGGGAGGGGAATCCCTCTATTCGCATCAGAGCGAGGCAATCTCCCACCTGCAGGCCGGCAACAATGTCGTGGTGGCGACGCCTACCGCCTCCGGAAAGAGCATGATTTTCAACCTTCCGGTTCTTGACGGCATATGCGCCGGTTCCCGCACCCACGCGCTCTATCTCTACCCGCTCAAGGCCTTGGCCCAGGATCAGCTGAGGGTGTTGAACGGGCTGGCGGCCTTGTTGCCCGCCGGAAGCAGGGAGCGGGCTGGCAATCTCGCCGCCATTTACGACGGTGACACACGTACCTCCAACAGACGCCAGATACGCGAAAGATTGCCGTGGGTGGTGATGACCAATCCCGACATGCTGCACCTCTCGATACTCCCGTATCACGGCAACTGGGCAGCGTTCTTCAGGGCACTCAAGTATGTGGTGATCGATGAGGTTCATACCTATCGAGGCGTCTTCGGTTCACACATGGCATGGGTGATCAGGAGGCTGAAGAGAATTGCTGCGGCCTATGGCGCATCCCCCCAGTTCATCCTGCTGTCTGCCACCATCGGCAACGCGGGAGAGTTCTCCCGGCAACTGATCGACGGCAGTGTCGAGGTGGTGGAGGTGTCCGGCGCCCCCCGTGCCGAAAAACATTTTCTCTTCATCAACCCCTGGGACAACGCCGCAACCGTCGCCAGCCAAATGCTTGAAGCCGCGATCAAGAGGGGATTGAGGACCATCGTCTACACCAAGTCGCGGCGGATGACAGAGCTCATCCATCTCTGGACTGCACCGAGACTCGGGGAACTCGCAGGAAAACTCAGTTCCTACCGGGCAGGATTTCTGCCTGAGGAAAGACGCCAGATCGAAGAGCGTCTCAGCAGCGGCAGCCTGTTTGGTGTGGTTTCCACTTCAGCGCTTGAACTTGGGATCGATATCGGTGATCTCGATCTGTGCATCCTGGTCGGTTATCCGGGGTCAATCATGGCCTCGTGGCAGCGGGGAGGCCGTGTCGGTCGCCAGCAGCGGACATCGGCGATCGTCATGATCGCCCAGGAGGATGCTCTTGACCAACATTTCATGCGACAGCCTGATGATTTTTTCAGTCGACGGCCTGAATCCGCCGTCGTCAACCCGGACAACGAATCCATTCTCCTGCGGCATCTCCACTGTGCGGCAGCGGAGTTGCCTCTTGCCGCCAGTGAGGAATTGCTGCAGAATCCTTCGGTATCGCTGGCTGTAGGGAAGCTTGTGGG
>CAYYWK010000687.1:0-1973 GCA_964475345.1 uncultured Desulfobulbus sp. | reverse complement strand
ACAATATTGACCGCATACATATCGGCGACAACCTTCAAACCCCTCAGGGGAACGACACGATCTTTATACACGGTATCAAGTCCTTCATTAGCCAGATCTGCACTCTGCAAGCCTATGTAACCAATAGCAATCAAGAGTATTGAAAGAAATCCGAGAAGTGCATTCAGCTTCGTTGAGATTTTTAAGCTCTTCAACATAATCAATTCCCTTTAAAAAAATGTTGACACTCCAGCTACGGCCAAAGAGAACGATACCCTGGGGTGAATTTATTAAATTATTAATATTCAATCATTTTCCTGTCGATACTGTCAACCCTTTGTTGGACTGCACATCTGATCACAGCTGCAACGCGGCCACGCATGATTATCGGTTTGAAAGGACGGGTGGTGTGCGTCTCTTTCTGCAATTACCTGGCAGGGTATGTGTTGGATTTCAACATTATTGATATAATTCAACATTTATGTAGTTATTCCACAATATGTATCATGGCATAACAAAAGGAATATTTGCTTCACCCTCTTGCTGGAGACATGGTACACACTAGGAAACATGTTCAATACTCGAGCAAAAACGGAAGCAGGCTCTGCTGAATTTCCGCTTGAATAATTATGGCATCCATCTTGCTGTCATGATAGAGATATCGCTTACATGGTGCGATATATCTGATGCCGCTGATATCAGGTGCGTGGAAACAGACGTCAGGATGAAAAGGGTTGCGAGGGGGATGCCGCAGGAAACAGTGAGGTGAAAGTGACATCTTCGTCACTGATGGCTCCAAGCAGGAGAGTGCAGCGGTTGCTGTGACGGGGTTGCATAATAAGAACAGCTGTTAAATGGCTTCGCTGGTGCAGCTTCTGCATGAATAAATCATCGAAATACATGTAAATACAGAGATTTTAACAGGGAAACGGTATTTTTGAGGAAAGCAATTACGCCATTACGTACCACCACCAACACCAATCAACTTTGATTGTGGTCCGGTCGTGGCAGCAGCAGTGACTGCTTCAGACAGGAGCGGCAGGATTGATCATGAGCTGGGCCACGATTGCGGCTCATTCACCTCTAACAAACGACTAGAAAAGGAGAAACACATGCGTAGCCTTCGTTTGCCCCTGTTCCGATTATCTCTTGCCGCTGTCGCTCTGACCGCGGTTGCCCTGCCAGCCGCCCAGGCAGAAGAAATCATTATCGGTGGCGCCTTGTGCTCAACCGGAGTCCAGGCCCCCTTGGACGAACCTGGCCTGAAAGGGGCGCAGGTAGCGATCAAGGCCATCAACGACTCCGGCGGTCTGCTCGGCAAGAAGGTCAGCTTCATCAATCTCGACGGCAAAAGCGATCCTGTCACCGTCGGTAATGTTGCAGCCGAACTTCTGGAAAAGGGCGCGAAGCTGATGGTCGCCCCCTGCGATTTCGACTTCGGAGGGCCGGCCAGCCGTGAGGCTCAAAAGTATGGTGTCGTCGGTATTTCCACCTGCGCCTCCGACCCCCTCTACAGTTCGCTGTCGCTGGGTGATCTGCAGTTCACCCTTTCCATGTGGAACACCACCATGGGAGCCACCGCCGCCGAGTACGCATTCAAGGAACGCGGCTGGAAGAACGCCTATGTGGTCACCGATCAGTTTATCGCCTACACCAAAAGCCTGAGCAAATATTTCATAGCGCACTTCAAGAATATCGGCGGCACCGTTCTCGGCGAAGACACCTATACCAACGGCGACCAGGACTTCTCGGCGCAGCTGGCCCGGATCAAGGCACTGAAAACTCAGCCGGATGTGATTTTCATCTCCTCTTACCAGCCGGATCTCGGAACCATTATCCGCTCGATCCGTGAAGTGGGCATCGATACTCCCATCATGGGTGGCGATTCGTACGACGACCCCAGCTTGGCCACCGCTCTTGGAGAGAAGTTCGGCAATAACGTGTACTTCGTCACCCATACCTGGATGGGTAGCGAAGCCCATCCCGACATGGAT
>CAYYWK010000686.1:0-1974 GCA_964475345.1 uncultured Desulfobulbus sp. | reverse complement strand
CCACAGCAGGAGCAAACCCAATGCCTTACTTCAAGACCTGTCCTACCTTTCGGACTACTGTCGGGGATGACCCCGCAGCTCGAGCAGGTCTGAGTGCTGTACGCTTCGTTGACTTCGATAAACACCGCTGACCGCCCGATGGCCTTGTATTTCAGTTGTGTTTTGAGCTGAAACCAGCCAGCGTCCAAGACGGATTTAGCCATCTTGGTTTTCGCTAGCTTGGAGCTGTTCACATCTCCAACAACGATCACGGCGTGCTTGCGCGTGATTTCATTCGAGAACTGATGCAGCGCATCGTTGCGCCGATTCTTGACTTTTGCGTGAATGCCGCGGACCTGCTTTTTGTTGTTCGCCCGCTGGGCAACGACAAGCGCTGGTTCAGCCTTCCGGTAAAACTGCTCAGCCTTCAATTTCACGCCATCCGAACAGGTGGCGTAGTCTTTCAGGCCAAGGTCGATGCCAATGGCCGACGTACTGGGCGGGGCTTCCTGCACGGGCGCATCGACGGCCACGTTGAAATACCACCGACCGCGAGCGTCTTCCGAGAACGCGCCAGCACGAAACTGGTACTGGCCCATGCCGTAGCTGTCCCAGACTTTGAAGAAGCGCCCGTTGTAGCGGACCTGCCCGCTTTTCCAGACAGCGGCACCTACCTTGAAGGGGACCCAACCCAAGGCCCGTTTCGAACCGCCGGAGCATCGCCACTTCAGCTTGCTCTTCTTGAACTGCTGACGCTTCCTGGCGTGCTCGGCAATGACCTCCTGCCTTGTGTGGGAGTGCAGCGACGGGGTCCGCTCTTTGATCCCGGGGATCACCTCTTTTTGCAGGTCGAACGCAGACGTTCCGATGTTCAGCCAGCCGACGCCGGGGATGGGCACCCGTGAAAATTCTGCCGATTCGGCGTTAGCGGCATTCCAGACCTGATTCACTTCGAACGCCATCTGCCGCAGCAGCGGGGCGTGCTTGTCGCGAATCCTGACGGAAAGTGTTTTGGTCTGCGTGTCCATTTCGTGTACCTTAACAGTATGTACACCGTAAAGCAACAGTAATTACTCTATGAAACGACCATCAACCCCCATCCCTGGCCATCCTCCGGTCTGTTTTCGCGTCTCTCCAGAGGAAAAAGAGCGCTTCAGCAAAGCAGCAAAAATAGATGGAAAAGCTCTTGGTACTTGGCTGCGCTGGCTTGCTCGGCAGCGAGTCGAACAGCAGAACCGACCTGCTTGAAGATCCCCGCCATGAATGGCGGGGCTTGTCGTTGAGGTCAACCCAACCATCGCACGCGCCGGAACGCAACCGTTTAGCCCCCGCTCCCCCAAGGGGGGAGGGCCGGGGTGAGGGGGTCCAACTGATTGTTCCGGCAGTCCCTCATCTCCCAACCCCTCTCCCAAAACGCGAGGGGCTAAACGCATACCAAAAAGCAATGCCCCGGATACCCATGCGCCGCAGAACCATGGAGCCTCAGCCCTGCCCCGTCCCCTTGGTCCCCGAATGCGACCCCGGATCGGAGTCTGACTCGGAGGCAGCCTCGGCTCTGCCCCGACGCCGCTGAGACAGACGTTGACGCCGACGGACCAGGGTCAGGACAGGTCCGGATATCGCGTAGGTCATGAAACCCAGGAACAAGATCACCGGCGGATGGATGAAGATCAGGGCAAAGACCAGCATTACCGCCACCGCCAGGACGAAGGGCACCCGACCGTGGACATTGAGGTCCTTGAAGCTATGGAAGCGGAAGTTGCTCACCATGAGCAGACCGGCCCCAACGGTCACCATGGCCACGAACCAGGACACATTGGCCCCGAGGATCTCGAAGTTGGCCCCGATCCAGACCATGGAGGCAATGATGGCCGCCGCCGAGGGGCTCGGCAGGCCCTGAAAATAGCGTTTGTCGGCAATGCCGATTTGGGTATTGAAGCGCGCCAGCCGCAGGGCGGCGGCGGCGGTGTAGACAAAGGCCGCCAGCCAGCCGAC
>CAYYWK010000685.1:0-1993 GCA_964475345.1 uncultured Desulfobulbus sp. | reverse complement strand
TTGATGGTGGCATGCATCGCGACTTCCCCTATCAGGAAGCTGACAGCTGAACCGTACCGACACCGTCAGCATGTGTCGGGATGGTAATTGACAGTGGCCTCCTCTGTGGTTGCAAACACATCCTGCAATTATTCTCCCATCACAAGGAATCCTATGAAACGATCCCTATTATTGCTCACCTTGATCGGTGTTTGGGCGTTTTCTCTTCCCGCCGCGGCAGAAGAGGCTTCGCCGCTCTGGCTTCGCTACCCTGCGGTGTCCCCGGACGGTAGTGTCATCTGTTTTGCCTATGGTGGCCAAATCTGGAGAGTGGCGAGCACTGGCGGCGAAGCAACGCCGTTGACAAGCGGCGACTATTACAGCATCCGCCCGGTATGGTCACCGGATGTCAAGTCTCTCGCCTTTGCCAGCAAACGTCATGTGAATTTCGATATCTTCATCATGCCCGCAAAGGGCGGCGAAATCAGAAGACTGACCTATCATTCGGCCAATGATCTGCCGTATGCCTTTACCCCGGATAGCAGGTCGATCTATTTTTCCTCCTCGCGACTCGGGACCCCGGAAACAGTGCTGGTTGGAACCTATGCCGGGAGCGATCAGCTCTACACCGTGCCCGCTGAGGGAGGAAGCAGCCATCTCCTGCTGCCGACCCCGGCGCTTGATGTCGCTGTGAGCCCCGATGGCAGGCAGCTGCTGTATGACAACCGGCCGGTGTATGAAAACGAGTTCCGCAAGGGCGCCGTCTCTGCCGGTACCCGCGACATCTGGCTCCACGACCTGGTCACGAACTCGCATCGCAGGATCACCATGAACGAGGGAGAAGATCGCGATGCCTTTTGGGCTCCTGACGGTAAAAGCTTCTTTTTTCTCAGTGAACGGGGCGGCAGCTTGAATGTGTGGCAGCAAAAGCCTGAGGAAAACGCCCAGCCTTCGCAGATCACCAGGCATGCCGGCCAGCCGGTCCGCTTCCTGAGCCTTGCGGCGGATGGCTCGATGGTCTATGGCTTCGAGGGTGAAATATGGCGAAGGGCTGCCGGCAGTGAAGAGGCGCGGCGCGTGCCGATTCATATCAGCCAGGGATCTCTGGTCGCCGGCACCTTTTCAGCAAGCGCCAATGCCTATGCCAGCGAGATAGTGGTATCCCCTGATGGTTCAGAGGTGGCGGTCGTCGCCCGTGGCGAGATCTTCGTCACCTCGACCGGCAATGGCCGGACCCGGCGCATCACCTCCACCCCCGAATTCGAACACGATGTAAGCTTCAGCCCCGATGGCCGCACACTGCTCTATTGCAGCGAACGCGGTGGTGATTCGGACATTTACGAGGCGACAGCAGCTGCGGATCATCCCCCATCCTTTACCGCAGCAGGTCCCGTAACTGAAAAGAGGGTCATCGAAACCGAAGGGGACGGCAGCCGCATCGCCTTTCTGGACAATCGGCGGAGCATCCAGGTCTTTGAGCGAAAGACCGGCAAGAGTGTGACCGCCTTGAAGGAAGGCTCGATTTACAGTTATCAGGACGGCGACCTCAGCCTGAAGTGGTCGCCGGATGGCCGCTGGATCATCGCCACCACCGGTTCCATTATCGGCGACATGGATGTAACCCTGTTGGATGCGGCAGGCCAGGCAGAACCGATGAATCTTTCCCAAAGCGGCTATTTTGACGAAAGCCCGCAATTCACGCCGGACAGCAAGGCCGTCATCTGGGAGTCCGACCGCAACGGCCTGCGCAAAGCCGATGCAACCACGGGTCAGAAGGATATCTACATGGCCCATCTGACGCAGGCAGCCTTCGACGAGTTCACCCTGGCTCGAAATGGCGAACAGGCCGTTGTCCAGGACAAGGCGGCAGAGGGATGGCAACCGCAGAAGCGAGGTATCCGGCATCGCACTGCCAGGCTTACCCCCTACTCACTGACGAACATGCTGGCCAAAACGGTTCTGCCGGACAACGAAACACTTGTCCTGATCACGGCGGAAGAGCCCGGGGTGCTTG
>CAYYWK010000684.1:0-1995 GCA_964475345.1 uncultured Desulfobulbus sp. | reverse complement strand
ACGCGGGCCACGACGACGAATACACGTTCTACGGCCTGGGTGTGCGCGGATTGCTCGGGTGAGCCGGCAAGGTATACTTGATTGAGTTCGACCGCCTGGACGAGTAGCATCGTAGCGCAGCGACACGTGTGAACGTGCCGCTGAAAGTTTACTACCCAACGACGAGTGTTGTCTTATGGCAATACATACCCATTGCACCTGGCCCGGTGACGGTGTGCAATACCCAATTCGGTGGTCGTCTTCAAAATCCCTCCTGCTCCTCAGGGCTCACGCATGTTGAATTCCCCTGGGATTCAGGAGGATTTTGAGGAGGAAGTCGTTATCCCAGCCGGCGCGGAGCCGCTTGCCCTTGAGTGACCCCTTGCTGTCGTCCTGTTTCAGCAGCGACAGCGCCAGCCGACGCACCAGCGACAGGTTCTCCGCACCGTGGCCCGTTCGCACCCGACTGGCGTCCTCATGAAACGTCACATCCAACACCCAATGCAACGTGTTCTCAATGCTCCAGTGCAACCGGATCACGCGTGCCAACGCCTCCGCGTCGGCAGGCAGGCTGCTCAGGTAGTAGCTGAACTCCTCGCTCGTCTTGCCGCCGACCGTCCGCTCGCGGAACACCATCACCAACGTCCGCAGGTCGCGCCAGGCCTCCTTCCCAGCCAGGTCAGCAGGCGCCGTCAGCGCGTACACCGTACGCGTCTCCGTTCGGCCGTGCCCGGTTTCCGGACCCGAGGACCACACGCTCATCGGCACCACGGCCGGGTCGATCGCATCCGCCTCGAACCGATCCGCGAACGCCTCCTGGACCGCCTGGTGCAGCGTCTCTTGGTTCGCCTTCAGTTGCAAGACGTAGTCCGCCCCGCCATCGCGGATCGTGCCGGCAATCTCCTTCTGGCAGCCCAACGCGTCGATGGTGACGATCGCCCCTTCCAAGTCGATCAAGGCCAACAACTTCGGGATGGCGGTGATCTCGTTGGACTTCTCCTCGGTGGCGACCTGGCCCAAGGTCAGGCCCAGTTCGGCGGCCCAGGCGCTAACCAGGTGCAGGCCAGACGTTCCGGCGGCCCGGTCGAGCGAGCCACGCAGGGTTTTGCCGTCGATGGGGATGACGCGACCCACAGTCGTCTCGACCAGGGCGGCGGTCCAGTTGACCAGGCAGTCACGCAACTGAACCGGGTCGAGCCGGCTGAGGACGCGATTGAGCGTGTCGTGGGACGGGATGCCATTGGGTAAGCGGAGGAAGGTCTTGAGCCAGTCGTGTTTGGCCTTGCCGTACAGTTCGATGTCCTCATACGAGTCGCAGTTGGACAGGACGGCGCAGATGGTCAGGGCGAGGATATCGAGCAGGTCGTGGCGACGCGAGCGTTCGACGCGTGGGTCGTTGAGGTTGGCGAAGTGATCGACGAGTGCGGCGGAGGTGTTAGCAGCTGGCATGAGAATCCTTCCGGGTGTTGGGATGACCCTGCTACCGGGAGCATTCTACGAACCCAGGCGACAGGCCGGGGGAGCGAGACATTCGCCATGAATTATCCCACTCCACCCAATCTGCCTATGATGGTGCGCCGACCCTGACCTGCTCCTGTTCTTTGGGGCCGTTTTGGCAATGCTAGCCCAACCACTGGAACGCCTCCATGCGATGGACATAACTTCTGGACAGGAAAGCAAAGCAGCCAACAGTGATAAGGGGGAAGTTTCACCACAAGAACAGGTTTATGTCGCCGTTGCAAGTTGGGCATTCGCAATATTTCTCATCATCATGATGGTCTTCATGGTGTTGACGGCAAGCGTTATGTTCTACGATTTGCGCATGAGCAATCAGATTCCCGCGGTCTTTCTTGAGAAACTTCTAGAGCTGATGTATGAAAGAAAATATAAGGACGCTTATGATCTTGCTCGGAACGAGTCCTCAATGCTTGGCCGGGTCATTGTCGGCGGAATGAATCATCTACAGTTCGGGCTTGACGATGCGCTGGACTCGGCCGAGAAAACGCTGAAATCCAT
>CAYYWK010000683.1:0-1999 GCA_964475345.1 uncultured Desulfobulbus sp. | reverse complement strand
TACAGATTAATAAGGCGGGAGATGGTCATTGAGTCAAGAGACAGCAGCACATGCCTGCTTCTGATCTGGAGCGTTAGATCTCGCCCCCTCACCGGTGCCGGAGCTCGCTAAGTGTTCCTCGAAGATCTGAAGTCAGAGGTCGAGTCGCACAGTGGCACCTTCTTGTGCGAACGCATGTCTAGGCGTGAGCAGACCAAGGTGGTCACTTTCTCACATGTCATTGGCGAACCAGCATCGAGCATGGAAGTGCCGGCCATGGGGCGCCTGCAAGACTTTGTGGACACCTTTGGAAGCCTCTTGCTCTACGTCGATGATCAAACGGGGGAATCGGCCATGCACATCGCAAGCCCCTCTAAGTGGGCAAGCCTGGATTCAGACTTTCATGACTGGATCGATCAGCTGAATGCAGACGAGAGAATCGAGATTCTTCCTGACTGGATCGATGGGTGTCTTGTCATCGGTGAAGAGCCCAAAACGGGCAACTATATCCTCATGCCAATCATCGGCGACGAGGCCGGTGCAGTCTACTTTTTCGATCACGACGGATTCGAGTTCACACGAAAAGCCAATAATGTCATTCACTATGTCCAGAGAATGCTCTCCCCCGATGATCGGCTTTTACGGGACATGGCAACCCACATGCGCTTTGTTGAAGATGATCCCATGATCCAATGGTGGATTCGAGAACTCCAAGACAATCGGGGCAACGTGGCCAGTACTGCCCAGTAGGCACTGCCGCGTCTGCGTTGAAAGGCGAGCCCTGACATCAAGAGACAGAAAGCAGTAGTGGAGGGAATCACCAATTCGAACGTCTCAGGCCGCTTCTGATCTGGAGCGTCAGCTGGCAAAGGCGATACGATTGAAGCACCAGGTTCAGGAGGTCATGTGAATGATGTCTAGGCACAGGATGGCAATGTTTGCAGGTGTACTCGTCAGCGCCCTGACTGCCAACACAGCACAGGCGGAAACCCCGCCAAGGATGAGGATGACGACCGAGATTCCGTCAGGTATCGCCATCCCGGACACCGTCCGGACCCGCTTCGGCACGTTGAGGTTCTTCGACGGCTTCCCTGATGACAGCACAGTCGAAAAGCTTTACGACAATCTCGACTTCCAGAACGCCATCCAGGCCTACATGCTGGGGCTGGCGCCAGTGAGCCAGCTGGCGAATCGCAAGGGCATCCTCGAGCTTGGGCCGGCCAACACGACCGTGCCGATCTTCGAGACGATGATGAACGCGCGCTCGATCTTTCTCACGCCGAATAACAACACACCGTACACCTGGTTCTGGCTGGACCTCCGCGGCGGCCCTCTGGTTGTGGAGGTTCCACCGAAGGTCCTCGGGCTGCTCGACGACATGTGGTACCACTTCGTCACCGACATCGGGATGGTGGGGCCTGACAAGGGGGAGGGCGGCAAGTACCTGATCCTTCCCCCGGGCTATCGGGGCGAGGTGCCGCAGGGCTACTTCGTGGTGCGTTCAGCGACCTACAGCAACTGGATCGCCTGGCGCACCTTCCTGGAGAATGGCGATCCGAAGCCTGGCGTCGACCGTGTCAAGGAGTTCACAAAGATCTACCCACTGGGGCAGGCCGCCGGGGCGCCGAAGCTGAATTTCGTCAATGTCTCTGGCCGCGCTTTCAATACCGTTGCCCCAGCAGACTTTCAGTTCTGGGAAGATCTCAATCAGGTGGTGCAGGACGAGCCGACGGGCTCGGTCGACCCCACCACGCTGGGCCTGTGGGCTTCGATCGGCATCCAGAAGGGCAAGCCCTTCCAACCGGATGAGCGGATGAAGAAAATCCTCACCGAGGCGGCACTGGTGGGCGATGCGACGGTCCGCGCCATCATGTACCGGTGGCGCTCGCCAGAGGGCTATTACTACCCGGATACGAAAAGCGCCTGGCGCCGTGGATTTGTCGGCGGCTACAAGATTGAGAGGAACGGTGCGCGCAATCTCGATGCCTACGCGGGATTCTTCTTCTATGCCACCGGGGTC
>CAYYWK010000682.1:0-2001 GCA_964475345.1 uncultured Desulfobulbus sp. | reverse complement strand
ATCCCGCTCATGCCGATGCCGCCGATTCCGACAAAATGGATATGCTTTGTCTTCCTGTACATGTTCCCCCTATCCGCGGTCGCCGAGCAGCTGCCGGCAGACGTCGACGATAGCCCCCGCCGCCTCCGGAAACGCCGCGGCACGCATCGCTTCCCCCATCTGCTGCCGGCCGGCCCGATCCTCAAGGACCCGCAGCAGCGTGTCGGCCAGCGCCGCGCCGGTCAGATCGCGCTCCCTGAACAGCAGCGCCCCGCCTCGCCGGACATAGTAGTCGGCGTTCTTCTCCTGGTGGTTGTCGGCGGCAAACGGGTACGGCACCAAAATTGCCGGCAGGCCGAGGACCGCCAGTTCGCTGAGGGTCGTCGCCCCCGCCCTCGACACCAGGAGATCGGCCTGCCCGTAGACGGCCGGCATGTCCCGGAAGAAGGCCGCGACCTCGGCCTTCACCCCGGCCTCGCGATACCGCTCCGTCACCGCCGCCTCATCCTTTTCGCCTGTCTGGTGGACGAGGCGCACATCCCGCAGCCGAGCGCCGCCCGGCCCGCAGAAGGCGTCCGCAACCAGCATGTTCAGGGCGTGCGCCCCCTGGCTGCCTCCCAGGACTACAACCGTCACGGCGCCGCCCTCGGCTTTCCGCTGCTGCCGCGCCAGTTCGACAATACCCTGCCGTACCGGGTTGCCTGTCAGCACGGTCTTCCCCGCCGGGAAAAACCCGCCGCTGTCGGGCAGCGACAGGCAGATGCGGTCCACGATTCGGGCCAGTTTGCGGTTGGCCAAACCGGGCACGGAGTTCTGCTCGTGGATGACGGCAGGAATACCGAGCAGCCTGGCGGCTGCCACCACCGGCCCGGTGACATAGCCGCCGACCCCGAGCACCAGGTCGGGCCTGAAGCGGCGGATATGGCTGATTGCCTGGAGCATGGAAAGCGGCAGAACGGCCAGCGCCTTGAGCAGGTCCAGCGGGTTCTTGCCTTTCAGGCCGAAGCAGTCGATGCTGCAACCGGCGAAACCGTGTCTGTCGAGACTGGCGGCATCCATTTTCCGGCGGGTGCCGACGAAGAGCACCTCCATGCCCGGGTATCCGTCCCGGAAGGCTTCCGCCGCGGCAATCGCCGGAAAGAGGTGGCCGCCAGTGCCGCCGCCGGTCAGCATCAGGCGAAGCGGCCTGGCGCCGATCACAGGGTGCCTCCTGCCGGAGCATCCGTCGCCGCACCCGCCAGAGTGGCCACCGCGGCGGCAAAAACCTCGCCCCGGTGGGCATAGCTGGTGAACATGTCGAAGCTTGCGCAGGCCGGCGAAAGCAGCACGGCGTCGCCCGCAAGGGCCGCCATGCTGGCCTTGACAACCGCCTCCTGCATCGTCCCGGCATGTTCGATGGTCACGGCGCCTGCCAGCGCCGTCTCGATCAGCGGCGCCGCTTCGCCGATCAGCACCACGTGCCGTGCCTTCTTCTCGACACTCTGCCGCAGCAGGCCGTAATCGTCTCCCTTGTCCCTGCCGCCGGCGATCAGCACCGCCCTGCCCTCGACCTGGCTCAGCGCCGCCAGCACAGCCCCGGTGTTGGTCGCCTTGGAATCATCGTAGTATCTCACCCCGCGGACCTCGCCGACCAGTTCCATCCGGTGGTGCAGCGGCTGAAAGGCCCTGATGCCGGCAAGGACCTCCTCCATGCCGCAGCCTGCGGCCCTGGCAGCCAGGATGGCGGAGGCCGCATTCATCAGACCTATGGCATTGGCCAGCGGACAGCCGCTCAGATCATAGGTCTCGTCACCAACCCAGTGCAGAACCACCGTTTCGCCGTCAATCCGGGCAGCACAGTCCGGGGTATGGCCGAACAGCAGCACCCGGCCGGCGATATGCGGCAACAGGCTGCGGCAGAGGGGATCGTCGCCATTGAGGATGGCGAAGTCGTGTGCACCCTGGTGAGCGAAAATCCGCATCTTGGCCCGGCAGTAGCCCTCGAAGCTGCCATGCCGGTCGATATGGTCCGGCGTGATGTTC
>CAYYWK010000681.1:0-2005 GCA_964475345.1 uncultured Desulfobulbus sp. | reverse complement strand
TGCCCGACGACATGCCCTCGCCACCATCCTTCCGCAAGATCAACCCGGCGGCGATCCCGATCATGTTCATCGCCCTGACCAGTCCGTCGGTGCCGATGCAGGTCCTCGACCAGTACGCCCAGACGATGAGCGAGAGGATCTCGATGCTCGGCGGCGTTGCCCAGGTGACGATCCGCGGCACCAAGAAATACGCGGTGCGGGTGATGCTCGACCCGGAGGCGATGCAGGCCTTCGACCTCGACCCGGACCAGGTCGCCGCCGCAATCAACACCCAGAACGTCAACGTGCCGATGGGCCAGCTGAGCGGGCCGCACCAGAAACTGACCCTGAAGGCCGACGGCCAGCTCACCTCGGCTGCGCAGTACCGAAAGGTCGTGGTGGCTGTGCGCGACGGCCGGCCGGTTGTTCTCGGCCAGGTCGCGGAGGTCGTCGACGGCATCGAGAACGACGAGGACGGGGCCTGGATGTACACCGCCCGCGACCGTTCCAACGCCATCTTCCTCGGTGTCCAGAAACAGCCGGGCAGCAACACCCTCGAGGTCGCCGGCCGGGTCAAGGCGCTCTTCCCGGGCTTCCAGGAAAGTCTGCCGGAATCGGTACGGATGACCCTGATGCGCGACGCCAGCAAGTCCATCGCCGCCTCGGTGGAGGATGTCCAATTCACCCTGGTGCTCACCCTGGCGCTGGTGGTGCTGGTGATCTTCCTGTTCATCCGCAACCTCTCGTCGACGATCATCCCCAGCCTGTCGCTGCCGATGTCGATCTTCGGCACCTTCACGGTGATGTACCTGCTCGACTACTCCCTCGACACCATCTCGCTGATGGCCCTGACCCTGTCGGTGGGTTTCGTCGTCGACGACGCCATCGTCATGCTCGAGAACATCGTCCGTCACCTCGAGATGGGCAAAAGCCGGATGCAGGCGGCGATCGACGGGGCCCGCGAAGTCGGTTTCACCATCGTCTCAATGACCGTCTCGCTGGCGGCGATCTTCATCCCGCTGCTCTTTCTCGGCGGCATCCTCGGCCGGCTGTTCCGCGAGTTCTCGGTGACGATTGCCGTCGCGGTGCTGGTCAGCTGCGTCATCAGCCTGACGCTGACGCCGATGCTCGCCAGCCGTTTCCTCAGCGAGCAGGACCGGGTCCGCCACGGTCGCCTCTACCAGCTGACCGAGCGCTGGTACCTGTGGTCGCTGGCGATCTACGAGACCAGCCTGCGCTTCGTCCTTCGCCACCGCCTGGCGACGATGATCTTCTCGCTGGCCATCCTGGCGGCCACCGTCCAGCTGTTCCGGATCGTGCCGAAGGGTTTCATCCCCTCCGAAGACCGCGACTTCATCAGCATCTCCACCGAGACCGCCCAGGACATCTCGTGGCCGTCGCTCTTGACCCATATGCAGGCCCTGGCCGAGGTCGTCCGCCGCGACCCCAATGTCGAACGCTTCATGATGAACGTCGACGACAGCGGCTCGATGATGGTCACCCTCAAACCACGCTCCGAGAGGGAAATGAGCGCCGACGAGGTGATCGCCGCCCTGCGCCCGAAGCTGAACACCGTGCCGGGCATCCGGGCGATGCTGGTCAACCCGCCGCCGATCAATGTCGGCGGCCGGCGGGCCCGCAGCCTCTACCAGCTGACATTGCAGGCCGTCGACACCGACCAGCTCTACCGTCAGGCCGAGTCCCTGGAACAGCAGATGCGGCAGCTGCCGGCGATAACCGACGTCTCCAGCGACCTGCAGCTGAAAAACTCCGAACTGCAGATCGCCATCGACCGCGACCGCGCCCTGCTGCTCGGCGTCTCGCCGCGGCAGATAGAGCGCAGCCTCTACGACTTCTACGGCGGCCGCTCGGTCTCGACGATCTATGCCGCCAACGACCAGTACGACGTGATCATGGAGGTCAAGCCGCAGTACCAGGACGACGCCGGCGACCTCGCCCGGATCCGCATCCGCGCAGGCTCAGGCGAACTGGTGCCGCTGGCCTCGGTGGTGGAGATGCGCCGGGG
>CAYYWK010000680.1:0-2006 GCA_964475345.1 uncultured Desulfobulbus sp. | reverse complement strand
GGATGGCGTGGGGCGTTACCGGGACGCGTCGTTTGCTCCACTGTATGCACCGGCCTTGATCTTTTCAAGTTCCCGCTCGATTTCCTCGTCACGGCCTAGATCGTCGAACTGTTCGTCGACGGAGGGTTTTTTGCCGAAGTTTACCAGGTCCGCCTCGGCCTCCATCTGTTCGATGCGGCTCTCGAGTTTTTCGAAACGGGCCATGCTCTCGCTTGCGTCCATGCGGCGGATATCCTCCTGAGCCCTTTTCTTGCCGGTGGCCCGGCGATGGCGCTGCACCAGGATGTTGCGTTTTTCCTTGGCGGAGGCGAGTTTGTCTTCCAGCTCCACCATGTCGCTCTGGTACTGTTCGATCAGGCCGCCGTGGTCGGCGATTTCGCGGCGCAGGGCCTCGGCCAGCGCGGCAAAACGGCGCTTTTCGATCAGCGCCTCGCGGGCCAGGTCATCCTTGCCCCGGCGGACGGC
Organism: uncultured Desulfobulbus sp.; assembly: GCA_964475345.1. Classification (GTDB taxonomy): domain Bacteria; phylum Desulfobacterota; class Desulfobulbia; order Desulfobulbales; family Desulfocapsaceae; genus Desulfoprunum. Next base: position 1,541 of record CAYYWK010000680.1, on the reverse strand, counting down.
GAGCGCTGCGCGTTCGGCCCAGACCTGCTCGCGGGCGACGACCTCGTCGAGGCGTCGTTCGACCTTCTTCTGGCCGGCAATGACCCCGGCGCAGGATACCTTCAGTTCGACGAGGGTGTCCTCCATCTCGCGGATCATCAGCTTGATCATTTTTTCCGGATCTTCCGCCCTATCGAGCATGGAGTTGATATTGGCGCTGACGATGTCCCTGAAACGTGTGAATACTCCCATGGTGTACCTCCTGTGGTTGAATGAAGCTGTGCCTACAGAGAAGCAGGAACTGTGCCAGGAAAAGCGGAATTGGAAAAACTTTGATTTACAGGAACTTGCCGTTATGAGTGGTTTGACGGCGCTGTGGCTATGTGGTAGAATTATGCATATAATGGATAAAATCGCTAAATATTGGTAAAAATAACCGGTAACTGGTATGTCGGAGACAGGTACGCAGAGGATGACGGCAGCCGATGGCGTTGAGGCCATCGGCCAGTCCGAAAGGTTTCTCGAGTTCCAGGAGCGCCTGTCCCGGGTGGCGCCGGTGGAGCGGCCGGTGCTGCTGATCGGCGAGCGGGGCACCGGCAAGGAGCTGGCGGCCAGCCGCCTGCATTTCCTCTCCCGGCGCTGGCAGGGCCCGTTCGTCACGCTGAACTGCTCGACGCTGGCGCCGACCCTGATCGAATCGGAGCTGTTCGGCCATGAGAAGGGGGCATTCACCGGGGCGGACAGCCGGCGCAAGGGCAGGTTCGAGGCGGCCGATGGCGGGACGCTGTTCCTCGACGAGATCGGCGCCATCCCCCTCGAGGCCCAGGAGAAGATCCTGCGGGTGGTGGAGTACGGATCCTTCGAGCGGGTGGGCGGCAGCGGGGCGGTGGAGGTCGATGTCCGCATCATCGGGGCCACCAACGCCGATCTTGCGGCGATGGCCGCACATGGCACCTTCAAGCCCGACCTGCTCGACCGGCTTTCCTTCGAAGTGCTGTTCCTGCCGCCGCTGCGCGTGCGTGAAGAGGATATCCTGCTGCTGGCCGAACACTTTGCCAGCCGGATGGCCTTCGAACTCGGCCGCCAGCTGCTGCCGGCATTTTCCCCGGCGGCGGCCCGGGCGCTTGAGGCCCACCACTGGCCGGGCAATGTGCGGGAGCTGAAAAACGTCGTCGAGCGGGCCGTCTACAGAACCGACAGCGACGAGATCGACGAGATCGACTTTGATCCCTTCCGTTCGCCATTTCCCGGCCGGGCCTCGGCTCCTCCGGCTGAGGCTGCAGGATCGGCGGTGAAAGCCGACGTGCCGCATTCAGCTGACGACCTCGACCTGCGGCGGGCGGTGTCGAATCTCGAACTGCGGCTGCTGCGGCAGGCCCTTGCGGAAAGCCGGTTCAACCAGCGCAATGCGGCGAGCCGGCTCGGCCTGAGCTATGACCAGCTGCGGGGGCTGCTGCGCCGCCACCGGGGGCAGGTCTGAGCGTATTTCTTCGACAGTGGGGTCCTTGCCTGCCCAGGCAGGCATGACTACAGTAGAGACTCGTTCGCCGGGCTGAAGAAAC
>CAYYWK010000679.1:0-2016 GCA_964475345.1 uncultured Desulfobulbus sp. | reverse complement strand
ACACGCCGCTCGGGTTCCCGAAACGGGCCATAGCCAGGCAGGTCTACGTCCTCAACCGGATGGCCGCCGCCGGCTACATCACCCCGGAACAGGCCCGTCAGGCGCACGCGGACCGGATTACCTACCATAACGCCACCGCCGCGGAACGCCTGGCCGAGAACGGCTACTTTGTCGAGGTGGTGAAGAGGAAGGTGGCGAAACAGCTCAACCAGCCCCTTTCCCGCGCCGGCCTGCGGATTTACACCACCCTTGACCAGGAAATGCAGGAGAAGGCGACGGCGGCTGTCCGGCAGGGAACCCTTGAACTGGTCCAAAGGGCTGGGAAGGATTCCGGGCCGAGGAACGTCAGGCGTCCCCAGGCCGCCCTTGCAAGCATCGAGATCGCCTCTTCGAAGGTCAGGGCCCTGGTAGGCGGCACCGATTTCCTCGCCTCGCCCTTCGATCGCGCCACCCAGGCCAGACGCCAGGCGGGATCGGCCTTCAAGCCGCTGGTGTACGCGGCGGCGCTGAGAAAGGGCTGGGAACCCGGCTCATTGATCAGCGACAGCCCGTTTTCGATCACCGGCGCCAACGGGGTGCGCTGGCAGCCGAAAAACTTCGGCGGCAAATACCACGGCCAGGTCACCCTGGCGGAAGCCCTTGCTCACTCCTACAACACCGCCGCGGTAAGGCTGCTGCAGGCGGTGGGGGCAAAGAGCGTGCATGAGCTGTGCCGGGCGGCGGGCATGACCTCGTTTCTTCCTCCCGACCTGTCCCTGGCTCTCGGGTCGGCGGACCTGACGCTGCTCGAGCTGACTGCCGCCTACCAGCCCTTCGTCCGGCAGGGCCGGTATTCCCCGCCCTCCTTCATCGAACGGGTGGAAATGCCGGACGGGACGGTGCTGCCCGGGGACGGCGGCGATATCCGGCAGGTACTCGAAGTGCCAGTATCCTTCAAGATGAGGCGGATGCTGGAGGGGGTCGTCCGCCAGGGCACGGGCCGGAGAGTGGCGGTCCTGCCGGGAGCGATCGGTGGCAAGACCGGTACCTCGAATGACAACCGGGACAACTGGTTCGTCGGCTTCAACGAGCGCCTGCTGACCGGGATCTGGGTCGGTTATGACGACAACGCCTCTCTCGGCAGGGAAGAAACAGGCGGCCGGACAGCGGCGCCGATCTGGCTTGCCTACAGTCGCTCCCTGCCGCAGGCGTTCTGGTAGGCAGCGCCCGCCGGGAGAGAACAGGTTGTCCTGGCATCCGGTGCCCGGGAGAACTGAAATCCGCTGAACACTCCGTTGGCTTCTCCGCTGCCGTCGTCGATGATCTGCTTGATTTTCTGATGCAAAATTCTTATACCTTGCACAATAAGCGGAGCATCGAGCCGGGATGTTTGTGCCTGGCCAAGCGGCCTGCCATATTGAAGGCGCGTATCGTTTAATGCCTCCTGATGAGGAAATCTATGGAAAACGCAGGAATTTTCTGGCGGCGGATGGCGTCGCCGGTTGGCGACCTCGGCCTCTTTGCCGACGACAGGTATCTCTACGCCGTCGAGTTTTTGTCGCCGGATGAGACGCGGCTGTCGGGCTGTCCTGTCGACACCCCCGTACTGATAGAGGCCGAGAAGCAGCTGGCCGCCTATTTCAAAGGCCGGCTCCGGGAATTCGACCTGCCGTTGCAGCTGGTGGGCACCGATTTCCAGCAGGCTGTATGGCAGGCCATGCGACAGATTCCCTTCGGCAGGGTGATGACATACGGTGAGTTGGCCGGGGCGGTAGGGGACCGGAAAAAGGCCAGGGGCGTCGGTCAGGCCGCCAACCGGAATCCCCTGGCGATCGTCATTCCCTGCCACCGGGTGATCGGCGGCAACGGGCGACTGGTCGGCTATGGAGGAGGATTGGAAAAAAAAGAGCTGCTTCTTCGCCACGAGGGAGTCGATCTGGCGCGGTTCAGGTGAGGGGATCGAAAGGGGAGAAGGCCCGGCCTCCGGTGGTCGGGTTGTGCAGGAAGCAGATAGGGTCGAAAGGAGTCGAGCGATAT
>CAYYWK010000678.1:0-2023 GCA_964475345.1 uncultured Desulfobulbus sp. | reverse complement strand
CCCCTGGCGTACCACGAGCACGACACCGTCGACCTTCTGGGCAAGCACCAGGGCCTCGGATGCCGCCAGCACTGGCGGCGTATCGAAAATAATGAAACGGTCGTCATACCTGTCGGCCATCTCCCTGACCAGGCCATCCATTTTCGCCGATGCGAGCAGTTCGGAGGGATTGACTGGCGGCCGGCCACTTGGCAGGAGAGTCAACTTGTCGACGGAGGTTTTTAATATCAATTCCGCCAGATCAGTTCCCGATCTGAGGAAATCCACCAGCCCCTTGTGCTGCTGCAGGCCAAACAGCCTGGCCAGGGTCGGTCGCCGCAGGTCGCAGTCCACCAGCAGCGACCGCTGATCCACACCTTGGGCCAAAGCGATGCCCAGGTTGGCTGCCACGAAACTCTTGCCCTCGCCGATGGCCGTCGAGGTGACCATGATGGTCTTGCAGACCTTGACACCATCATCGGGGAACAGGATACGCGAACGGAGGACCCGGAACGATTCGGCGGCCTCGGCAGAGAAACTGGTGGCCTGGGTGAGACGGCCATCCCACCCTCCCGATGGCTGACGCACCTTTCTCTCTGGCTTGACCTTCCTGGATCCGCCATCGTCCTCCGCCGCTGCAGGCGCCACCGGCCCAGACTCCAACTCACCGTTGCTCTCCACTTCTCCAGGCGAACCCAGCCCCGATTTCTCAAGAACTCGTGAAAATTTCCCCATTATCTTTTCCTCAATCCACCAATCAGAAGATACTGCGAAGCGTATCGTTGATGACTGAACCCAGATAAAACCCGATTATCTCAACTGCGAGCAGTACAACAGCAGCGGCAATCCACCATGGGTTGATGTTCTTCCGCAATTTCCTCAGAAGACCGGCTTTCCTCTTACGGGGCAAAACCATTTCGGCGGCACAGGCTTGAACGATCTTCTCATCGACAACCAGCGCATCGGCCGCAAAGGCACTGACCAGCGCGTTGTCGCAGAGGACATTGATCAGGCGCGGATTGCCCCCGGTGTTCCGGTAGACACTTTCCAGCGCCTTTTCGGTAAAGATGCCCCTGCTGCCAGCTCCCGCCCGATCCAGTCGAAAAAGGATGTAATCCTTCGTGTCCTGCAAGGTCAGCGGTTCGATGTGAAAGCGGATGGCGATGCGCTGCCGCAACGGTGCCAGACGATCATCTGCAAGGCGTTCCAGCAGCTCCGGCTGGCCGACCAGGAAAATGCTGAGAATGGCCTGATCTTCCGGGGGAAGATTCGACAGGAAACGGATTTCCTCAAAAATATTCAGCGGCAGGGCGTGCGCTTCGTCAACGATGAACAATATCCGGCTGTTTTCCAGACGACATTTCGTGACGAATTCCGCAAACTGAATCAGGAATTTCGCCTTGCTGCCGTCAAATGGCAGGCCGAGCTTCTCCCCCACATAATAATAGAAATCAGACATCTCCAGGGTTGGATTCGTCAACAGGCAGAGGTGGTACCTGCAGTCGAGGTTTGCCGCCAGCACGTAGAGCAGGGTCGTCTTGCCGGTGCCTATTCCCCCGGTCAGCTGCAGGTAACCCTTGCTGCTGACCACACCATACTGCAGCACCGACAGGGCCTCTTTATGCGACTCGCTTAAAAAAAGTGCCCGGGCATCGGGTGTCAGCTCGAACGGCTTGTGGTGCAATCCAAAGTGCTGGCTGTACATAACTAAAGACCTGGCGGACAGTTCCTAAATGACAATCAGCCCGCGGCGCCAAAAGTAGGCGAACAGGGCCACGATGCAAAAAAAGAAGAGTATGGCAGTCCCCGTCCCGATATACAGCTTCCTCTTCTGCCAGATCTTCTCCTTTTCGGTCTGCACCAGAGGGATGGCGCAGATCACCTGCACCCCCAGAAATGCCTCGATATCGTTGACATCCCGGAACGATGAATCAAGAAAAGCCCACATGAACGGAATGCCGAAGCCGAGTCCTGCACCCAGGACCAGTGCGATGCCGATAATCTTGAAAAAATCCGGTTTGATCGGCTTTTCCGGCAGGCGGGC
>CAYYWK010000677.1:0-2027 GCA_964475345.1 uncultured Desulfobulbus sp. | reverse complement strand
ATCGGTCTCGCCGAAATCGGCGGCGCAGTCGCGGACCTCCGGCAGCATGGCGGCAGGACCCACAAAGAGGCGCAGCAAGTCATCGTCCCAGCAGTTGTCGTGGATGTTGTAGAGCAGGGTGCGGGAGGCGTTGGTGGCGTCGGTGGCGTGCTGCCGACCGCCGGTCAGCCGCCAGAGCAGAAAGGTGTCGATGGTGCCGAACAGCAGGCGGCCTTCTTCGGCCAGCCGGCGCGCCCCAGGAACGTTGTCGAGCAGCCAGCCGATCTTGGTCCCCGAGAAATAGGCATCGAGGAGCAGGCCGGTCCGGGCGGAGATGGCCGGGTTGTGGCCTTCGTCGTTCAGCCGTGAACAGTAGTCGGCGGTCCGCCGATCCTGCCAGACGATGGCATGGTGGATCGGTTTGCCGCTCTCCCGGTCCCAGACCAGGGTGGTCTCCCGCTGGTTGGTGATGCCGATGGCGGCGATATCGCTTATCCCGACATCGGCCTTGGCCAGGGCCGAGCGGCAGGTGGCGACGACGGTCTGCCAGATCTCCTCGGCATCGTGTTCGACCCAGCCCGACTGGGGGAAATGCTGGGTGAATTCCTGCTGGGCGGAGGCAACGATCTCAAACTGGTCGTTGAAGACGATGGCCCGGCTCGAAGTGGTTCCCTGATCGATGGCGATGACATAGGCTGGCATTGCTGTTCTCCTTGGATGAGACGGGGAAAGTCGTTTGGACGCGGTACGTTGGGCACGATCTTGCGAAGGAGGGGATAACGGACTGCAACCGGCCGGTTCTAGCCCGTTATCCCGGGAACTCGGAGCCCCGTCCGGGCGACGGGACTCCTGGGAGCGGCTGTGCCTTATTTCTTGGCGGCAGCCCAGCTCTTGACGAGTTCGTCATAGTCGACGGTCTCGCCCTTTGGTTTCTCGTTAGCCAGCTTCGGTTGCGGTGCGCCCGGCTGATCGAACCAGTACTGGGCATCCTTCGGTTCGTTCAGCTTCGGTCCGCATGCGCCCTGGACGCCGGATTTCTGCAGGCGCTCCATGACCTTGTCCTGCTGCTCGGCAAGAGAATCCATGGCCTGCTGCGGGGTCTTGTCGCCGGTGACCGCATCGGCGACGTTCTGCCACCAGAGCTGGGCCAGTTTCGGGTAATCCGGAACGTTGGTGCCGGTGGGTGACCACTGCAGACGGGCCGGGCTGCGGTAGAACTCGACCAGGCCGCCCAGTTTCGGGGCGCGCTCGGTGAAGGAGTCATGCCAGATGTCGCTTTCGCGGATCGGGGTCAGGCCGACGTGGGTCTTTTTCAGGCTGACCGATTTGGAGATGACGAACTGGGCATAGAGCCAGGCGGCCTTGCGGCGATCCACCGGGGTCGAATTCATCAACGTCCAGGAACCTGCATCCTGGTAACCGAGCTTCATCCCTTCCTGCCAGTACGGGCCGTGCGGGGAGGGGGCCATGCGCCATTTCGGGTTGTCGTTCTCGTCGACGACCGGGGTGCCGGGTTTGGCCATGTCGGCGGTGAAGGCGGTGTACCAGAAGATCTGCTGGGCGATCTGGCCCTGGGCCGGAACCGGGCCGGCTTCGGAGAAGGTCATGCCTGCCGCCTCGGGCGGGGCATACTTCTTCAGCCAGTCGATGTACTTGGTCAGCGCATAGACGGCTGCCGGGCTGTTGGTGTCGCCGCCGCGGGTGACCGAGGAGCCGACCGGGTTGCAGCCTTCGACCCGGATGCCCCACTCGTCAACCGGCAGACCGTTCGGGATGCCCTTGTCGCCTGCACCGGCCATCGACAGCCATGCATCGGTGAAACGCCAGCCCAGCGACGGGTCCTTCTTGCCGTAATCCATGTGACCGTAAACCGGCTTGCCGTCGATCTCCTTGACCTTCTCGGTGAAGAACTCGGCGATGTCCTCGTAGGCCGACCAGTTGACCGGCACGCCGAGTTCGTATCCGTAGAGCTCCTTGAACTTGGCCTTCAGGTCGGGACGCTTGAACCAGTCGTAGCGGAACCAGTAGAGGTTGGCGAACTGCTGGTC
>CAYYWK010000676.1:0-2047 GCA_964475345.1 uncultured Desulfobulbus sp. | reverse complement strand
GGAAAATAATAATCTTGCCATGACGTTATGGACAGTCCAGATGACCCTCAATTTCATATGGACTCCCGTTTTCTTTGGCTTACACATGACCCTGTTAGGGCTTGTTATTGTCAGCACAATGGCTGTAACACTTGCGGTGTTCATCGCACTTAATTGGTCGAGAGACCGTGTTTCCGCAGTACTTTTTCTACCTTACCTCTTCTGGGCTTGCATCGCGACTGCTCTCAATGCTGGTATCGTTATTCTTAACTAAACCCTGTACCCTCAAGAAAAAACCTTCGAAGGTCCACCACCTCTATTCAACGGGTATCTATGAATCAGGCAAAGTCTGATTCATAACTAATTCATAACTAGTTCTTTGAATCAGATCAGATGGCCCTCTGATTTATGATGTCACACAAAGAAATCGCGGAATTTTTCGAGGACCAGCTCCGGTTGCTCTTCCGGCAGGTAATGACCACAGGGCAAAGATTCCCCATATACTTCCGACGCCTTTTCCTTCCATGTGGCTATAACGTCGTATGTGTTGCCCACAACACCTTTCTCACCCCATAGCAGCAAAAGTGGTGCCTTAATCTTTTTTTCCTTATCCTCCTCGTCATGGATGAGATCGATACCGGCAGACGCTCGGTAATCTTCGCAAACGGCATGAAGAGTTTCCTTCGTATAACAGCGTTTGTACTCAGCCAAAGCTTGCGGTTCGATTGCACCAGGGGTCTTATTCTGCTTCATGATATGGGTCTGGATGTAGAAATCAAGATTGTTGCCAACCAGCGTTTCTGGAAGCGGTTCTGGCTGGATGAGCAAAAACCACCACATGTATTTCGTCGCAAAATTCTTATCTACCTTGCTATACATGGTCGCAGTCGGCGCCATATCCAGAATGGCGGCTTTCATGACGACATCCGGATGGTCGAGTAGCAGCCGGTGCAGAACACGTCCGCCGCGGTCATGTCCGGCTGCGAAGAATTTCTTGAAGCCGAGAGCATTCATCACCTCGACCTGATCCTGTGCCATTTCGCGTTTTGAATAACCAATTTGTTGCGGACCACCATCGGGCTTGGAAGAATCGCCATAACCACGCAGATCGGTGAGTACCACAGTGTAGCGTTCAGCCAGTTTGCCTGCAATCTTGTGCCAACAGACGAGAGTCTGCGGGTGGCCGTGCATTAAGAGAAGCGGTGGGCCGTTTCCTTTCACCATAGTGGCTATTTCGGCATTAGCCGTTTTGATTTGATGCGGTGCAAAGCCGGGCAAAAGCTCCTGAAACCTAGTCGAACCGGCGACAGACGCTTGTATTTTTGTATTGGCCATTGGTATTGACATCGTGCACATTGCTCCGACTCCGGTAATTGTAACTCTCAAAGGCGACCAGTGCGGCAGGCATCCGCACCAGCGGCAAGTCCCGACACGAGGGCGATTACCGCGTAGACGGGGAACGGCAAAAGCCCGATCTCAATCGATGCAAGCGCGGAGAAAGAAAGAGGAGATTTTACGACTGCCAGCACTGCAATACTATCAGGCATTACTCTCTCCATCGCTTATACTTTTTATGCTTGGGTTCTTACTGTTTGGAAGCACCATGGGTTTTCTTGCTGGTAGCGCTTTTCAAAAGCGCGGATCGCATCTGTATCCGCGAGTGTGACCCCGATGGCGTCAAGCCCTTGCAACAGAGCATGTTTGTGCGTTGGCTCGATTTCAAAGGAAACATTTTCTTTTATATCATCTAAGATGATACGTTGTTCTGGGAGATCGACAGTCATGCGATTGGTTTGGGCATTCGCGACGACCTCGGTGATATGAGCGATGATATCGCCCTCCAGTGTGATTGTCAGCAGGCCATTATTGCGGCAATTGTCAGCGAAAATGCCAGCAAAGGACGTACCGATAAGAGCCCGGATACCAAGTTGCGATAGCCCCCAAACAGCATGTTCGCGGCTAGAGCCGCAGCCGAAATTAGGGCCAACGACTAGAAATTTGGCTCCTTGCCACTCCGGTTGATTCAGGATGAATTCAGGCCTCTGTTTGCCGTTTTCAAAACGCAGGA
>CAYYWK010000675.1:0-2056 GCA_964475345.1 uncultured Desulfobulbus sp. | reverse complement strand
TGATACACGGCAGGGCGGCCCACCGACCCCGGTGAGCTGGCCCGCCAGCCGCCTCTCCCAAGGAGCCAACCTATGAACGCACTGTCCTCCGTGCCGTGCACGCTGCGACACCAGCCGTCGGTCTGGCTCGGCGTCCTGCTGTACTGCGGCTATCTCGCGATGTTCTTCACGACATGGGCCATCAACGGTGTCGATTACCTGCGGATTGGCGAGAGCGCGGAGACGACGCGGCTGTGGTATGCGCTGCCGACCCTTTTCGGATGCACCTTCCTGGTTATCGCGATCAGCGTACTGGGCTGGTGGCGGCTCGTTCTCTTCGACAGGGCGAGGTCCGGCCCTCGCTGGGTGTGGATACTGCCCGCCGCGATAGCCGGCCTCATTCTGCACAATTTCTCAGGGTTGCAGTTCGCCAGGCTCACCCCCGAACTGCTGCTGTGGTCGACCCTGGGTGCAGTGGGAGTCGGTTTCGGCGAGGAGACGATCACCAGGGGAAGCATGATCGTCGGGTTGCGCAGCCGGTTCCCGGAGGTCAGGGTCTGGCTGATCAGCACGCTGCTGTTCTCGGCGCTCCATGTGCCCAACGTGCTCTTCGGGTTGCCGCTGGCGGCCATGCCGGTACAGGTGCTGCTCACGTTCATCTTCGGCAGCGGCATGTATGCCATCCGCCGCACTTCCGGAACTCTGATCCTGCCGATGATTCTGCACGGGCTCTGGGACAGCTCGCTGTTTCTGAGCGTCGCCACGGGAGTGAAGCCCTCCATGGCTCAATATGCGGTCTATCCGCTGGCGATCGTCTGCGCGGTCGCGATGCTGCTCAAAAACCGCAAAGCCCTGGACGAGGTGCAAACCTTTTGACCGGTCGTGCAGTCGCGTGCTTCGCGAAAGGGCCTGGCAGCGCCGCTGGCCGGGCCCGCCATTGCTGATTCACCGGCAGCGCCGTAGGGGCCCTGTAATACCCCGGCTATAGTATCAGGCCTGCACTAACGGAGCATATGGTTGCCATGCAGGCCCGGGACAGGAGGCAGGTCGCTCCGGAATGGGTCCGCCTGACTGACGGGGTCCACCCGGCTCAGCCGGATGCCGGGCTTCACCTGCTCAAGAGGGCATCACGCGAAACCAGCAGCGTTGCGCTGCAGATTCCGCCAAGACGGCAAAGGAACATCACCATGGATATTTTCCGCAAATCACTCCTGATAACAGGTGCATCGAGCGGGATTGGGGCAGCTGTCGCCAGGGTCGCGGCAGGCAAAAGAGGCAAGGTCATCCTGGTTGCCCGCTCGGAAGAGAAATTATGCACCATCTGTCGGGAGATAGAGGGCTCAGGCGGCACGGCCAGCTGGTACCCTGCCGATCTCTCCGATCCCGCCGCAGTCAGCAAGCTTGTCGCCCGGATTCAGCAAAGGGACGGCACGCCGGACATCATCATCAACAATGCCGGCGCGGGCCAGTGGAAGCACGCCGTGGACACCACCCCGGAGGAGGCGGCGGCGATGATGGGCGTTCCCTACACCGCCGCCTTTGCCGTCACCCACGCCTTTCTTCCAGGCTTTATCAAGCGAAAGAGCGGGATGATCGTCAACGTCTCCTCGGCCGCCGGCTATCTGGCATGGCCGGGAGCCGCCGGCTACATCGCCGCTCGGTGGGCCATGCGCGGGTTCAGCGAGGCCCTTCGTGCCGAACTCCAGCCCTACGGCGTCAAGGTCATGCTGGTTGCCTTTGCGAAGGTCGCCAGTGAATACTGGGCGCACAATCCCGGCAGCGAGCAGCACATCCCCGAGCGGCAATCGATGATCCCGGTGCTCTCTCCGGAGTCGGCGGCCAGGCACATCATCGCCGGAATCGAGCGCGACAGGTTGCTGGTCATGAAGCCCTGGCAGCTGCGCTTCATCATTGAGCTTGCAAAATTCTTCCCGGGCATGGTCAAATAAGCCCGGTCCGGCACCGCCAGCGCCGGCCTGTGTGCTCCGCCCCGCCGCCGGCAGGGGCGGCGATCTCTCTGACCTCAACACTGGAGCTGCTGCGTGGCCGTTTTCCGAGTAGTCCTGGTCGTGATTTT
>CAYYWK010000674.1:0-2059 GCA_964475345.1 uncultured Desulfobulbus sp. | reverse complement strand
GATATCGAGGCCTACCCGCTGCGGGTTGCCGGCGCCGGGAGGGTCGAGCGGATAGAATGGCTGATCGATGGCCGGGTGATCGGGGCAAGCGGCAGCAACCAGCGCCATTTCATGTGGCCGCTGGCCCGGGGGGAACACCGGGTGCAGGCGCGCGTCTGGGCGGGGGACAGCCTCCCGGGCCAGTTGACGGAGGTGGTGCGCTTTGCGGTAAGGTAGCCCCGTTGCCGCCGGGCAAAGGGCTGTGCGGCGGACCCAATCGGGGCAGCGATAGAAAGCATTGGCCGGGGCGTTTTTGCTGGCAGACGGTGAACCATAGACAGGTGAGGGTTGATGAAGAAAGCGGTGAGTCAGATTGTTGTCGACGAGGCGGCGCGGATCAGGAAGGATGCCGGCGATATTGCGGCATTGCAGCAGTCGATCGCCAAGACCGGGCTGCTCAACCCGATCGTCGTCGACGAACAGAACAGGCTGGTGGCCGGTTACCGGCGACTGGTGGCCTGTCGCAACCTCGGCTGGCGGGAGATCGAGGTGACGGTGGTCAATTTCGAGGGTGATGCCCTGAAACTGCTCGAGGCCGAGGCCGACGAGAATCTTTTCCGTAAGGATTTCACCCCGGCGGAGATCGTCGCCATCGAGCAGCGACGCGATGAGATCCTGCGCCTGCGCCGGGGAACACCGCTGCAGCGGTTCTGGCGGTGGCTGAAGGGACTTTTTGCAGGGGATGCAGAAAAAAAGAAGGGGTGAAGCACCGGTCCGCTTCCGCAGACCGGAAAAAAAGCTACATCCTGATCCTGAGCCGGGTTCCGAGCTGGTTGGACATCATGATCTCCTCTGCCGGCAGGTTGCTCGGAAAGAAGACCCCCGATATCCTGGCGGCCTTGATGCTCGCCCCCTCCAGGTCACATTTGCGCAGGTCGAGGCCTCGCAGGTCGGTGTTGCCGAGATAGGCGCCGTTCAGGCAGACTCCGTCGAGCTGGCACCTTCTGAGGTCGACCCCGCGGAAGTTCTTGCTGCTGAAGTCCGGCAGCACCCCCTTGTCCCGCTCTTCGTTGAACAGGTCGATCTGGCCGTCGATCAGCAGATCGAACATCTTGATATTTTTTTCCTGCGAAATGGTCATGGTGCACCCTGAAAGAGGTATGGTCTGCCAGATGACAGGACGCGTGATCCGCAAGGCCTGCCGGAATCCGACAAAGTTCGTGAAAACAGCTGCATGCGACAAAGAAGCAGTGTGATCCTAGCCCATTGGCAGGGCTTTGGCAAATGATTTTGCGGTTGACGGGGGAACGATCAGTGCCAACTGTTGTAATGGATGCGCCGGCGGAGATGTTGCCGCAGGACCCGGTTCCCCTGGGAGCCAGAAATCTACAGCGAGGTGAGTCATGGCCATGCGGGAAGAATTCGACAAACTGGTGGAAAAGCTCAAGACCGAGCGGGATGAGATCAACCTGAAGATCCATCTCGCCTCGATGGATGCCAGGGAGGAGTTTGCCGAGGCGGAGAAAAAATGGGGGCAGATGAAGGTCAAGGCGGCGGAGATCGCCGACGAGGCGGTTGAGACTTCAGAGGAGTATATCGCCAAGGCGAAGATCGTCGGCGAGGAACTGAAGGAGACCTACCATCGCATCGCCAGGCGGCTCTCCGAATAGCGGGGGCATTTACCGGACTGGTGCTCTGGGGGCCTTCGCAAAAGGCACGGCCTGTGCGGAGGAAACAGCTGAGACGGCATGGGCGGGGCGAAACGGAGCAGGGACGTGTGCGCGAACAATAGTTGATTGATTGATCGGTTTGTTCCTTGACTCGGTCTTTCGCTTGAGCTAACCTGCCTGCAGCATACGACAGGGCATTTCCGTTTCGACATCTCTTCCCATCCAGCAGGGGGTGCGTTCAGTGAGCGATCAACCCGCCAGGAACCTGATACTCCAGGGTGTCACCAAGTCCTTCGGCCAGGTGACTGCGCTGAAGACGGTCAATCAGGAGGTCCGCCAGGGGGAGTTCTTCACCCTGCTCGGCCCCTCCGGCTGCGGCAAGACCACCCTGCTGCGGATCATCGCCGGTC
>CAYYWK010000673.1:0-2061 GCA_964475345.1 uncultured Desulfobulbus sp. | reverse complement strand
GGAGAACGGGTGGAAAAGGTCAATGCTCTGGCTTTCACCGACCAGACGATGACAACGCTGGGGGAGAGTGGCGCCGCCGGTATTCAGGCGGCGATTGTCGGCCTGGCGCTGCTCACCCTGTTTGCTGCGATTTTTTCGCTGCTGCAGAGGGAAAAGAAGTTTGCCGTCTCAATGCTTTTTGTCCTCAGCTGTGTCGGGCTGCTGGAGGGAGTGTACGGACTGCTGCAGGTCATGAACCCGGGAATCGGCATTCTCTGGTTGCCGCTGCAGGGCCGGGCGGCTCACGGAACGATCATCTACAAGAACCAGTTTGCAGCTTTGATGAATATATGCTGGCCGATGGCTGTGGCCGGTGGGCTGATTGCCATAGAACATTCTTCAGCAAAGGCGCCGGCACTGCACAGAAACATGGATTCGGGGGTGCGGCGTCTGGCGCGGTTCCTGTCAAATCTCCAGCCGCAGGTACCGTTCTTTTTCTTTGCCGCCGGAGTTTCCATCCTCGCTGTCCTGTTGTCGCTGTCACGGGGGGGAATACTTTCCATGATGGTAGTTGGCGCTCTGCTCTGCTGTGCCCTGCCTCTGTCATGGAAGACGAAACTGCTTTCTTTGATTGTTTTTACGGCCCTTGTCGGGACGTATGGATCCATGCTCGGTCTGGAGGGGATAGTGGCCAGATTCGGCGGAATCGAGCAGTCAGGAACGGCCCGCCTGCACATTTACCAGGCAAGTCTGCCGATGCTTTTCGACCACTGGTTGACCGGAACAGGTTTCGACTCGTTCAAGCTGCTGTCGGGTGTCTATCTTAAAGGATTCCCTGAGAATGTGCTTTTTGATCGGGTCCACAGCGATTATCTCGAACTGGCCATTGAACTTGGCCTGCCGATGGCAGCTTTGTTCTTCTTCTGGATTGTATATGGTATGGCGCATGTCGGCCGGCGATTGACTGGATTGGAAGCCGGTGACGACGATGTGAGAAAAAAAAAGATCGTCGGAATCGCCGCGTTCTGCGCTCTGCTGGGATTTCTGGCCCATGGGACGGTTGATTTCGGCCTTAGGCTGCCCGCCAACATGGTCTATGCCGTGACCTTGCTGGCCCTGATTTCCTGGGCGCTGGCCGATATCTCCGGGCAGGACCGAACCGATCAGGCGGCAGAAATTGCGGGAGGTGAAAACGCGTGAAAATTCTCCCGCCCTGCAGCGAGATGGTCGATATCCATGCCCATATCCTTCCCGGGATAGATGACGGTCCACAGACGCTGGAAGAAAGCCTGGCACTGGCTCAATGCTACGCCAAAATCGGGATCCGGAAGATCATCTGTACTTCACATTTCATTCCGGGAACCGCTTGGGCGGCCACCAGGGAACAGATGATGGAAAAAATGGCTGTCACGCAGGCGTATCTGCAGGAGCACAGTGTGGATCTGACATTGTATCCCGGCATGGAGGTGGCCTTCCACCGGAAACTCCGCACGCGTCTCGAGACAGGGAAGATTCTGCCGTTGGCGGGGAGTTCCCGGTACCTGTTGGAGCCATCGTTTTCAGATTCGGCGGAAGAACTGCTGGCGACGGTCGAAACACTCTCAGGGGAAGGATATCGGTTCATCCTCGCCCACCCCGAGAGGATTCCGGCGATCCAGGCAACGGTGCAGAGTGTCATCGCCTTTGCGGTAGAGAGCGACCTGGAAATCCAGCTCAATATCGGCAGCCTGCTTGGCCGGTATGGCAGGGAGAGCCAGCACGCCGGCATGACATTCATCGAACGGGGCTGTGTACACTATCTGGCGTCGGATGCACACAGTGCTCAATCACGCCGGCCTCCTGCCGCTGAAGATTGGCAGGCACTGGGGGAGATGGTGGGGGCTGACCTGCTCACCAGGTGCTGCTGCACCAATCCAGCGAATCTGCTTGAGGGGATGTGAAGGGCAGGTGGAGTTCGACACGCGAACACAGGCAAGGCAGCTGAACTGCGGCCGGTGGTTCGGATTATTGGCCACCGGTCACAAAGAGTACGTCGACGTGCTGTTTTTAACATTTTGTGAACACTCTGGATGATAGACGAGC
>CAYYWK010000672.1:0-2071 GCA_964475345.1 uncultured Desulfobulbus sp. | reverse complement strand
CCCCGTTGTCCCCGCCAGCGCGGCGGAAACGGAGTTCGTCAAACCAGAGGCCACACCCCAAGTCGTGTTGGAGAGAGTCAAGGTCCCGGCACCGCCAAAGCTGTAAGTTCCGTTCGTGACAGTGATGTTGCCGACGGTGACGGCGCCGGAGACGGAAACATTGGTGGGTGTGGTGCCGGTGAAGACCGCTGCATCCGGCGCCGTGTTGTTCCAGTTCGCCGGCGAACCACCGTCAAGCCATCCGCCGCCGCCGTTTTGCCACGCACCAGACACACCCCCATTGTAGGTCAAGGTCGCAGCATGAACGGCGGCGGGGAGGACAAAGGAAAAAAGGATCAGCCGGATGAGAGGGGATGCGGGGGCTTTCATGGTGAAAGAATTGTCTCGGCGACGGCAAAGCCGCCATGCCAACGGGGGCAATTGACAGGAAAAATCGTGCCGCCGCCTCAACCGGCGAATTCGGACCGTGACGCACCGGCGGGGCACAGGATTTGCGACGCAGCGCCATGAATGCCGAGGAAAGCCAGCCTCGTCGGGACGGCGAACCTCGAGGTGATCGTCACTCCAGCCTCCGCCCATTCGAGGAGGACTTCGCCCTTGCACAAGCAGCTGGCCAGCGTGACTCCCCCCACCCGCAGGTAGCTTCCGTTGTGCATTGATGCGCGGAGAATGCGCCCGTCCGCCCCACGCAGAATCGCCGCAAGATAGGCATCGGTGGAGACGTCGCCGCAACGAATGTCGGAGTTGATGTGCATGACCGAGCCGTCGGCGCCGTGGTTCAGCCAGATCTCCCATCGGCCGTCCTGCTCTTGGATGGACAAGCCGGAAAAGCCGTCGCCTGCCAGTGCCTCGACACTGCGCCACGGCTGCCCCGGCAACTCGAGAAGCGTGAGGAGCTTCGCCCGCACCCCATCCGGCGCGTAGTGAGCACGCAGATACGGACGCGGCCTCACCTCGTATTCATACTTCAGCTCGTTCGGCTTCATGCTTGAAATCCACCCCTCTCCGAAGTCCAGCCTGCCGGGCACCGGGTCGATGAAAGTGGCCCGCAGGGTGCGTCCTTGGTTGATCACATCGAATCCATCAGCCCTGACCAGAACCTCCCCGGCGTAATGGAAGAGCGCCGTCCACTCCCCCTCCTCCCAAGCCATCAGCTCATCTGCCATTAGGATGAAGCCGCCGATCCAGAGGAACGACCGATAGTAGCGCCGATAAATGCCCTCCCAAGGCCCGGTGGCATCAGCCAACACATGACGGTAGCCCGGTGCGAGCAACGTGGATGCGATCCGCCCCATGAACTTCGTGCCGAGGTCGTCAAGGTCGTCCATCTGACCGCGCCCCCCGTGCATCACCACATTGTGGGAAAGGGAACGCTTGAAGTAGGCGGCGTGCCGAGGGTCGGAATAGCCGGTAGTTCCCGGGTCGATGAAGAACTCGGTGCCGTCCGCACTCAGGATGAACGAGGCTGCGTCGGACTGGTTGTGATTCCACTTCTCCCCCGTCTTCACCGCCAAAACGGTCGCATCATTCGCGTAGCCATCACGGAGGACTGCGACGCCAATGTTGTCGAAAACCATGTCTCCGGGCGCGCCGGCAAAGCTCGTGCCGTGCATTGTCTCCGGCCAGAAAAGGAAGTCGTTCACATCGGACGGACGCGCATGCGTCCGGCGTGCAAGGTGGAAAAGGTCCTCACGGCCGAAGCGCCTCGCCAACCACAGCCACGTGCTCGAGGGGTGGTGGTTGTAGGACCCGACCGTCTCGGCCCCCGAGCCCATGTCGCCGAAATTCAGGCGCCGCACGCCCTCGCGGAGCGGCTGCACGCATGCCATGTAGTAGTCGCAGATCCGTGGCAGAACGGGGATTTCCGCAGCCAGATCCCGGCCGCGCGCGTCGCGGTAAAGGTCGAACACCGGCAGCAGATTCTGCAGCGCGTAATCGAGGTAGCCCACCGACTCGATGAAGTCGCCGTCCGGCCCGAAGTTCGGCTGCTTGTTCTGCAAGACGTTGCCGGGATACGCGAAGAACTCGATGATCCCCTCGGCAACCAAGTCGAACCACCGCTCGAACTCCC
>CAYYWK010000671.1:0-2085 GCA_964475345.1 uncultured Desulfobulbus sp. | reverse complement strand
GTTTGCCGAAAGCGGGCTCGACTACTTCGTCGCCAGCTCGTTCTCGAAAAACTTAGGCCTCTACAACGAACTGACCGGCGATCTGACCATCGTCAGCCCCGATGCCGCGCAGGCGGCAGTGGCTCTCAGCCACCTGAAGACGGTGGTGCGGGTGATCTACTCCAACCCGCCGGCCCATGGCGGTCTGGTCGCCGCCGCCATCCTCAGCGACCCCGATCTCAAGCGGCAGTGGCTGGCTGAACTGGCGGCGATGCGGGAGCGGATCGTGGCGATGCGCACTGCCCTGGTGGACGGCCTCAACGCCCGTGGTGTCGCCGGTGATTTTTCCTATATCACCCGGCAGCGGGGGATGTTTTCCTTCAGTGGGCTTTCCGATGCGACGGTGGCCTGGCTGCGGCAGAACAAGCACATCTACGTGGTCGGCGGCGGCCGGATAAACCTGGCCGGCCTGACCTCGAAGAATATCGACTACGTCTGCGACTCGATCGCCGAGGCGCTGCGTTCCTGACCCATCCACCGGTGAGAGCCGGAAGGCTGCAACAGTGGGGACGGTCTCTCGCCGTCCTCGCCCTCCCCCACGTCCCCAGCAGGAAATTGGCGGTATCGGGTTTTCGGATTGAGAGGAGGACATTGCGATGATGAGCGGTTCGACAGAACAGAAGCGGGCGACAGGAGCGAGGGGCAACGGCACCCGCTGGCTGTCCTTTCTCGGCAGCCTGCTGGTGACGGGGCTGGTTTTTCTGTGGATCGGCCGCGACATAAAGCCGATGGACGTGGTGGATGCCATCGCCGACATGGCGCCGCCGGAGATCCTGCTGTTCATCGTCAGTTCGCTGTTCATGAGCATCTGCAGGGCCTGGCGCCTCTTGCTGCTGCTCGAGCCGGTGGGCTACCGGCCGGGGCGGCTGGCGATGCTGTTGACCGTGCTGGTCCGCAATCTCTTTGCCGATCTGCTGCCGGCCCGGCTCGGCGGGCTGGTCTACCTCTGGCTGT
Organism: uncultured Desulfobulbus sp.; assembly: GCA_964475345.1. GTDB lineage: Bacteria > Desulfobacterota > Desulfobulbia > Desulfobulbales > Desulfocapsaceae > Desulfoprunum. Next base: position 1,092 of record CAYYWK010000671.1, on the reverse strand, counting down.
GCCGGACGCGGCTTAGCGTGAGTCTTGGCGCCGCGTCGTCGAGCATGGCCATTTCCTTTGTCTTCGACATGATCGCGGTGTCGCCGCTGTTGATTGTGGTGGGTCTGGTGATCGCCGGCGAACTCGGCATCGCCAGGATCCTGATCTGGGCCTTCGGCCTGGCCATCGCCGGCGGGGCGCTGGTTGCCCTCTTCCTGCTGGCGCCGCTGGCCGACCTGGGGGCGAGACTGATCCCGCGGCTGCCGCTGCTGCCTGAGCGCCTCAAGAGCGGCCTGGCCGCCTTCGCCGCCTCGGTGGCGGAGGATGTGCGGGTCACCCGCCGAGCCGGGATCTTCCTGCCGGTGGTGATCCTTTCCATTCTTGTCCGTCTGGCCAAATACACTGCCATGTACTTTCTGCTGCTGGGAATCCTGATGCCGATGGGCTACGGTCTGGCCGATCTGCCGCCCCACAAGGGGCTGGTCGGCCTGATCGCTCCGGAAATCGCCGCCTCGCTGCCGGTCAGCGGCATCGGCGGTTTCGGGGCCTACGAGGGGACCTGGGCGGTTGCCTTCCATTTTCTCGGCCTGCCCGAGCAGATGGCCAAGCTGACCGGAGTCGCCCACCACCTCTTCACCCAGGCCTATGGCGCCGGTATCGGCCTTGCGGCCCTGCTGCTGCTGTCGCTGCCGCTTTTCCGGGCCGGTGAGGCGCGGCAGCCGGTGGTCGTCTCCGCGGGCCGGCGCTGGTTGCAGATTTCAGCTTCGGTGGCGGTCTGGCTGGGGATTTCGACGGTGGTGCTGATGGCCAGCGATGTGCTGGTCGATAATGGCAATGCCGCCGAGAGTCAGGGCGGGGATTCCGGGTTCACGCAGGAGGAGGTGGAGGGGCGGAGGCATCTGCAGGACCTGCCGGCCGGTCGCCTGCTCTTTGATTCCAACCGCTCCGGCAGTTTCGGCATCTATATCAAGAATCCCGACGGCAGCGGGATTCGCAAGGTGGTCGACACCCCGGCCGAAGAGATGTACCCGGGCATCGAACCCGACGGCCGCTGGGTGGTCTACGCCCGGGCCCGTAGCACCAACCTCAAGGCTCCGGCCGAGATCCGGATCT
>CAYYWK010000670.1:0-2091 GCA_964475345.1 uncultured Desulfobulbus sp. | reverse complement strand
AGCGGACTGGGTCCCTTGCCGGCCATGACGCTGACCGTGGCCAGCCGGCTCAGCCTGGTGCTGCTGCTTCCCACCGGCCTGCTGGTTTCGGCTGGCTACACCTTCAACGAGGTCTTTGTCTACTGGTTCCCAAACTTCGCTTTCAGTTACCTGCTGCTCGTCTTGATCCTGCTTGCCCACCTGTCGGGCGAGCGTGCCGCCCGGCTCCTGCAGCCCCTGTGTGCCGGCCTGACCGTCACCTGCCTGCTGCTGCTGATGGTTCTCGGCCTCGAACCCGCTCCCGCTGGCGCAGTAAAAACTGTGCCGATTTCGCCGGCCACCCTGTCGACAATTCCCTCTTCAGCGGCAGTGGCACTTGTCCTGTTTCTAGGCTACGATGCCCCATCGCCGGCGGCAGCAGGCGGTAACCGGTCAGCCGCCCAGGTCGCCATCCTCGTCATGCTGCTGATCTTTGCCGGCTGGTGGTGGGTATCGCTTCACACTTTGCCGGCGGAGATCCTGGCTGAATCGACCATATCCCATATCCAGGTGGCCAGGGCCATTGCCGGCGAGCCGGGGCGCATCCTGATGGGGATAGCGGTGATCGCCGGAAGCTGCGGGGCCGTCAACGGCCTGTTCCTGATCGCACGCCAATCCCTTGCCGGTCTAGCGGCGCAGAACCTGCTGCCCGGGCACCGGCAGGGATCATGTCCGTCCGGAATCCACGTGCTGGTCTTTTCCCTGCTGATCGCCGTACTGCTGACAAGTGGACTGGCAGGGGCCGACATTTTGGAAACGTACATAGAATCGGCCCTGCTGCTCTGGCTGATCTTCGTTGCTTTTCAGTGCCTGGCGGCTTACCGGCTGCAGAGGGAAGGTGGCATAGTCCGGCCCGCCACTGCGGCCGTGACCGGGCTGCTGATCGCCGGGGCGGTGCTGCTGATTTTGATAAACCACGGAGAGGCGAAGGATATCGTCCGTTTCCTGACGGTTCTGCTCCTTTCCATAGCCCTGGTCTCGGCACTGTGGCTGAGACTGAACCGGGGGGCCGTTGGCACCCCGAACTGATCCCTGTAAGGAGGATTCCATGAAAAAGATGCTGTTGTTGGTATCGATACTGTTGGTAATGGTTGTTGCGCCTGCACTGGCCGGCGATGTCAAGGTGGTTGACAAGGATGAACTGAAAGGGCTGCTCGGCGCCAAGGACCTGGTCATCCTCGATGTCAGGGCCGGGAGGGACTGGAGTACCAGCGAGTTCAAGATCCAGGGCGCGGTGCGTGCCGATGCCGCCGATTTCGACAGCTGGTCGAAATCATATCCAAAGGACGCCAGGCTGGTGCTCTACTGCGCCTGACCCAACGAGGCAACCAGTGCCGGTCTGGCACGGAAGCTGATCGAAATGGGATATGCCGATGTCGCCGCCTTGAAAGGTGGCTGGCGTGAATGGCAACGCGCCCAGTACCCGGTGGAGGCGAAGTAGGCTGCAGCCGCCCCCGAACTGGCGGGGCTGTCCTTGGAGGGTGGCATCGCATCCGCTGCCGCCCTCCAGGTTGTCAGTAACGTATGTCGCCTTCCTGCAGGAGGTGCAGGTGACCCGTACAGGCAATGATATCATTGTGAAAAATGGCGTGAAAAGGTAATTTCATGATTATGCACGGATCAGGTCCTGGCAAGGGTTCTGCAGGGTGACCTTCGGCCATGGGTGAGCTGCCGGTGTTTCACGATGCTAGAACAGGCGTTTGACGAAGACGCATGGTTGTGTTGCGATGTGAACGTTCCGTGCTGTTTATTGAAGGCCTGCCTGCATTGCAGGAAGGCGTGTGATCTAGGCGTTAGCGGGAGAAAGGATGGAGATGGAGCGGGATGAGAGGCCGGTGCTGGTACTCGGGGCGACAGGATACGTGGGCGGGCGGCTGGTGCCCCTGCTGCTCGAACGCGGCTGGAAGGTGCGGGCGGCGGGTCGATCTGATCGCAAGATCCAGGCTCGGTCCTGGGGTGGCCACCCTAATCTGGAGATCGTCCTCGCCGACGCCCTGGACACGGCCCTGCTCACTGAGGCCATGCGCGGTTGCCAGGCGATTTTTTACCTCGTTCATTCGGTCAGGCCCGGAG
>CAYYWK010000669.1:0-2099 GCA_964475345.1 uncultured Desulfobulbus sp. | reverse complement strand
GATGAGTCTGGCGCGGAGGGGAAAAATGAAAAGGCCCCGGAACCGGGGCCTGTCTCATCCGTCAGATTTTGTTTGGTGGAGCCAGGCGGGATCGAACCGCCGACCTCTTGAATGCCATTCAAGCGCTCTCCCAGCTGAGCTATAACCCCAAGAACGATGAAGACATATACCAACCATTGCCGAGAGTGTCAATCGATTTTCCAGATTCCATGCGTTGAAAATGCTTAGTGGTTGCTAAAGATGAGGGATCTTGGTATGATCTGTAGTCTTTTAAGTTAGCTTTTTATGTGATTTTCCGTTGTTGTCTCTTCCGTTATGATCCGCCAAGGCACGGAACACTTGCCTGCGATCATTCAAATGTATATTTGATCCTGAGGTGACCATATGTTTTCACCGTTTAATTTTTTATTTGGCTGGTTGTCCAATGATCTGGCAATCGATCTGGGAACTGCAAACACTGTTTTGTATGTCAAGGGGAAAGGGATAGTCCTGCGCGAACCCTCGGTAGTTGCTGTTCGGCAGGATGGGCGGATGAACAAGGTGCTGGCTGTCGGGCACGAGGCGAAGATGATGCTGGGGAAAACACCCGGCAATATCAACGCGATACGCCCCATAAAGGATGGAGTCATCGCGGATTTCGAGGTAACGGAGGCGATGCTCCGGTATTTCATCAACAAGGTGCATAACCGTCGCACCCTTGTTCATCCTCGCATTATGATTTCCGTCCCTTCGGGGATTACGCAGGTCGAGAAGCGGGCTGTTCGGGAATCTGCTGAATCAGCCGGAGCGAGAGAGGTCTATTTGATCGAGGAACCGATGGCTGCAGCCATCGGAGCCAATCTGCCTATCACTGAGCCGACGGCCAACATGATCATAGATATCGGTGGCGGCACAACAGAGGTCGCGGTGATATCTCTGGCAGGTATTGTTTATACAAAGTCGGTTAGAGTTGCAGGCGACAAGATGGATGAGGCGATACTGCAATATATCAAGCGTAAACATAATCTGGCTATTGGCGAGAGAACGGCGGAACTTATCAAAACCACCATTGGCAATGTCATGCCGCAGGAACCCTATGAAACCATGGATATCAAAGGGCGTGATCTGGTATCCGGCGTACCCAAGACCCTGACCATAACCGCTGACGAGATCCAGTCAGCGATCGCCGAGCAGGTGGAAGTCATAGTTGAGGCTGTGAGGGTCGCTCTCGAAGTCACCCCTCCCGAGCTGGCGGCGGATATTGTCGATCAGGGTATCGTTTTGACCGGCGGCGGGGCTTTGCTTAAGAATCTTGACAAACGGTTGAAAGAAGCGACTGGAATGCCGATCATTGTCGCCGATGATCCTTTATCGTCTGTCGTGCTTGGTTCGGGAAAAGCACTCGACAATCTTGATATTCTCCGCGAAGTGACCATTGACTGAACTTTTTACCCTATCCGCCGAAGGGACGTTCTGTCAGTTGTTTTTGTCGAGTATTATCTGTGGGATATGCCCCACCAGTTGTCTAGAGATTTGTGAGAAAGCGAACAAACGGAAAAAAAGGGCACACAACGAGGACTCCAACCGTCAGATTGTTCATCCTTGGCGGCACAGTCGGGACGGTTGCCCTGCTGTTGTTCGCATCGATGATTGGCGAGCGGTTCGGAGCTATCCACCAGCTGACTCTTGACATGGTCAGTCCATTGCAGGCCGTTGTAACAAAATCGGTTCATGGGTTTTCCGAGTTTTCCAGAGACTACATTGATCTGTGGAGTGTGCGGGCCGAGAACAAACGGTTGCGTCTGCTTGTCGATAAATATTTGAGTGAGTTGGGAGAGTACCGCGAGGCATACAGGACATATCTCCACCTGCAGACGCTTCTTGAATTCAAAGAGAAGCAGGAGTTCAAGCTGTTGCCAGCGAGGGTCGTTGGTAAGGATCCTGCTTACTGGTTCCAGACGATACTAGTTGACCGAGGCAAGGCTGATGATATCGAAGAGGGTATGGTTGTCCTTACCCCCAATGGTGTCGTTGGTCAAGTCATCCACGTCTCGGAGCATTACGCGAAAGTGCTGCTCGCTAATGCGCCCAGCAGTGCCATTGATGCGATGGTGCAGAAG
>CAYYWK010000668.1:0-2100 GCA_964475345.1 uncultured Desulfobulbus sp. | reverse complement strand
GTTTTCAGGGGTGCTGGCAACCGTTCTCTCCCTTGCCGGCTGGCAGCAATTCCATATCATCGCCGCCACGGTGGCGGGGGCGACCTTCGGGCTGGCGGTGGAGCAATGGACCAGGGGCTGATCCTGCTGACCATGGTCGGGATGGGGCTGGTGACCTACCTGCCTCGCCTGTTGCCGATCCTTTTCCTCAGCGGCCGCACCCTGAAGCCGCTGCTGGTCGCCTGGCTGCGGCTGGTGCCGCCGGCGGTGCTGTCGGCGATGCTCCTGCCTTCCCTGCTTGTCCCCGATAAACGGATCGATCTCGGTTTCGACAACATCTTTTTCTGGACGGCCCTGATCGCATTCCCGGTGGCCTGGAAGAGCAGAAGCCTGTTCGCCACCGTGCTGGTGGGCATGGGCCTGGTGGCCCTTGCCCGGTACTGCGGGCTGGGAGCGTAGCCGCCAGCCGCCGCCACGGGAGTTTACGACGCAGGCGGCTCCAGTTGCGGCGGCTCCGGATCGAGGGCGGCAAGGGCTGCGATCAGCGGCCCGGGGTCGAAGTACGCCGTCAACGCCGCCCGGCTCCTCTCCAGCACTTCTCTGGCCTTGCCAGCCATTTTCTCCGCCTGCCGCAGGTAGCCGTATTCCAGCTTGACGTAAACCCCGGCGGCGCGGATCATCGCCTGCAACAGCAGCTTGCGCTCGCCTTCAGCGTGGTACCAGGCGTGCTCCAGCACCTCATGCATCTCGAAGAACAAGCGCTCGTTCCACAGTTCAACTCCCTGCGCGAAGGGGTCGGTGATCCCCCGGCTGATCGCCGCCAGCGCCTGGTGGTAGCGGGGCAGCCGGTCGGTGATATAGTCGCGGTAGCGCTCGGCAGGACGAGTGGCCAGCAGGCGGGCCGCCTCACGCTCGAAGGATTCCGGCCGACCCTCGGCGATGGCCTCGGCAAGGGCGCTGGAGAGGGCATTGCGGATATCGCGGCTCAGACGGTCCTGGAATGGCTCGAAGACAGGCGGCGGGGCCGTTTCGGCCTCGCTCACGTGGGGTATGCGGATTTTTCGTTCATCCATCAGGCGACAAGCTCCTTCGCCGGCATCTCGGGATGCCGGTGTTTCTTGATGACATAGTACATGACCGGCACGGCCATGCGGCTGACCAGGAGGGAGGCTATCTCGCCGAACATCAGCGAGATGGCCAGACCCTGGAAGATCGGATCTGCAAGGATCACCGAGGCGCCGACGACGACGGCCAGGGCGGTGAGCAGCATCGGCCGGAAACGGATGGCGCCGGCGTCGACCACCGCCTTGGCCAGGGGGTGGCCGGCCTTCACCCGCAGCTCTATGAAATCGACAAGGATGATCGAGTTGCGGACGACGATGCCTGCCCCTGCCATGAAGCCGATCATCGAGGTGGCGGTGAAGAAGGCGCCGAAACCCCAGTGGGCGGGCAGGATGCCGATCAGCGAGAAGGGGATGGCGGCCATCACCACCAGCGGCGTGACGTAGTTTTTGAACCAGCCGACCATCAGCATATAGATCAGGATCATCACCACGCAGAAGGCCAGACCGAGGTCGCGGAAGACCTCGAGGGTGATGTGCCACTCGCCGTCCCATTTCATCGCCGGCTGGCGGTCGGCAAAGGGCTGGTTGAGGTTGTAAAGTTCAATCCCTCCTTCCCCGCCGCCGTAGTCGGCCGCCCTGAGTTCCTGCAGGCGGCTGTTGATGTCGAAGATCGCATAGACCGGACTCTCCACCGCCCCGGCGACGTCACCGGTGACATAGGTCACATCCTTGAGATTCTTGCGGTACAGCGGCTGCTCCACCGGCTGCGAGGTCATCCGCACCAGCTCGCGCAGCGGCACCAGCGGGGCCTCGGGGTTGGTTTCTGGCCTGAGGGAGATGTTCAGCAGGGTCTCGGTCCTGGCGCGGTCCGCCGCCGGCAGTTCGAGGACGATGTTGATCTCCTCCTTGTCGGCGGGCTTGTGGAAGAGGTCAATCGACAATCCCCGGACAGCGATCTCCAGCGCCCGGGTGATCTGGCCCTCGGAGATGCCGCTGACGGCCGCCTTCTCCTTGTCCACCGTCCGCACCTGCCTGACCCGCGGAGTGTCCTGGAACC
>CAYYWK010000667.1:0-2104 GCA_964475345.1 uncultured Desulfobulbus sp. | reverse complement strand
CCCGATGCCATCGACCGCGCCGAAGACCGCGAACGCTTCCAGAAATTCCTGCAGAAACTCAACCTGCGCCAGCCCGACAACGACACCGTCCACACCCTCGACGAGGCCCTGGCGGCTGCAAACCGCATCGGTTACCCGGTAGTGGTCCGGCCTTCCTACGTCCTCGGCGGCCGTGACATGCGCATCGTCTACACCGATCAGGGCATCAGGGACTTCATGGTCGCCATCGGCGGCACATCGCTCGAGCACCCGGTGCTCATCGACAAGTTCCTCAAGGATGCCATCGAGGTCGACGTCGATGCCCTCTGCGACGGCAGCCGGACCATTATCGGGGGCATCATGGAGCATGTCGAGGAGGCCGGCATCCATTCCGGCGACTCGGCCTGCGTGCTGCCGCCCCATACCCTGTCGCCCGCTCTGATCGACGAGATCAAGGCCGCCACCAGGGCGATGGCCGAGGAACTGGGCGTCATCGGCCTGATGAACGTCCAGTATGCTATCCAGAACGGCGTGCTCTACATCCTCGAGGTCAACCCCCGGGCGTCACGGACCGTTCCCTTTGTCAGCAAAGCCACCGGCGTGCCGCTCGCCAAGCTGGCCACCAAGGTCATGCTGGGCATGAGCCTCGACCAGCTCGGCCTGACCAGAGAAGTCGAGATCAAACACTGGGCGGTCAAGGAGGCGGTGTTCCCCTTCGACCGTTTCCCCAATGTCGACACGCTGCTCGGACCTGAGATGAAATCCACCGGTGAGGTCATGGGGATCGACGACAACCTCGGCCTGGCCATTGCCAAGTCCCATCTCGCAGCCGGCGGCCGGATCCCTGATTCCGGCAATGTCTTCATCAGCGTCCGCGACAGCGACAAGCAGGCGGTAGTTCCGGTCGCCCGTGCCCTTGATGAAATGGGATACACCGTTTTCGCCACCACCGGGACGGCGGAAATCTTCAGGGATAACGGCATCCGCTGCGAGCATGTCAACAAGATTTCCCAGGGCCGCCCGCATATCCTCGACAAGATCCACAACGGGGAGATATCCTGGATCGTCAACACCAGTTTCGGCAAGAGGACGACCGAAGATTCATACAGCATCAGACGGGCCGCCCTCGATCTCCACATTGCCTACACCACCACCGCCACCGGGGCAGCCGCCGTCGTCAAGGCGATGCAGGCAATGAAAAACAATTCCATCGGCGTGCAGCCTGTACAATACTTCACCAGGTCGATACAATAGGACGTATGGGAAAACGGAACCGGGCCCCTCGACAGACAGGGATACATCCTTATTGTTAGGGGACCGAATCGTGACCGCTGCCGGCCCATCCGCTCCGCAATCCACTGGCGACACGGCAGAAGGACAGCATACTCAACTGGAGCACCGGAGGACTCTTTGAACACATTCTACAAAAACCTGAGCATGTGGCTGGTGATCGGCCTGACCATGATCCTGCTCTACAACCTCTTCAACAAACCCCAGGAGAGCATGTCCTCGCTCACCTACAGCGAGTTCATGGCCAGCGTCAACAGCAAGGCCATCACCCGGGTGCAGATCAACGGCGACGTCATCTCCGGCACCCTGCAGGACGGCAAGCCCTTCAAGACCGTCTATCCGGTCAACGACAGCGAGCTGATCCCGCTGCTGCGCAAATCAGGCGTCGACATCACCGTCAAGGAACTCCAGAAGGATTCATGGATGATGCAGGTCTTCGTCTCCTGGTTCCCGATGCTGCTGCTGATCGGCGTCTGGATCTTCTTCATGCGGCAGATGCAGGGCGGCGGCAAGGGCGGAGCCCTGTCGTTCGGCAAAAACCGGGCGCGGCTGATGGAACAGGGCAAGAACAAGGTGACCTTCAAGGATGTCGCCGGTATAGACGAGGCCAAGGAAGAACTCGAGGAAATCATCGATTTCCTGAAAGACCCGCAGAAGTTCACCGCGCTGGGGGGCCGCATCCCGAAGGGCGTGCTGCTGGCCGGCTCGCCGGGAACCGGCAAGACCCTCCTGGCCAAGGCCATCGCCGGCGAGGCCGATGTCCCGTTCTTTTCGATCTCGGGCTCCGATTTCGTCGAGATGTTCGTCGGCGTCGGTGCCTCAAGGGTGCGTGACC
>CAYYWK010000666.1:0-2104 GCA_964475345.1 uncultured Desulfobulbus sp. | reverse complement strand
CGAGGGCAGGTCGGCGACGAACTGCTCCAGTTCCGTCGCCGGCCGGGTCTCGAGCTCCGGATAGATCATGTCCCAGAAGAAGCCGGGGCGGAACAGGGTGAAGGCCACCAGCAGCAGCACAGCGCTCTCCCACAGCCTGTTGCGGGTCAGCATGTAGTTCTGGGTGGCGGCGGCGAAGGCCAGCATCGCGACGAAGGCGCCGACCACGACGATCGTGAAGTGCAGCGGTGAGCCGATGCCGATCATCAGCAGTTCGGTGTTGAAGATGAAGACGAAGGGCAGGATGCCGGTGCGGATGTCGTACATGAAGCCCTGGATTCCAGTGCGGATCGGGTCGCCGCCGGAGATGCCGGCAGCGGCGAAGGCGGCCAGGCCCACCGGCGGGGTGTCGTCGGCGAGCACCCCGAAGTAGAAGACGAAGAGGTGGACGGCGACGAGCGGTATCATCAGCCCGCTCTGGGCGCCGAGGCTGACGATGACCGGGGCCATCAGCGTCGAGACGACGATGTAGTTGGCGGTGGTGGGCAGGCCCATGCCGAGGATGATGCTGAACAGGGCGGTGAAGATCAGGGTCAGGGCCATGTTGCCCAGTGATATGAACTCGACGAACTCGGTCATCACCAGCGCGATGCCGGTCAGGGTGACGGTGCCGACGACGATGCCGGCGGCGGCGGTGGCCACGCCGATACCGATCATGTTGCGGCCGCCCGCCACCATGCCGGTGACGAGGTCGTCAAGACCGCGGCGGATACTGAATTCGTCGGTCTGCACCTTGCGGAAAAGACCCTTGAGCGGTCGCTGGGTGACCACCATCACCAGCAGCAGGACGGTGGCCCAGAAGACCGACAGTGAGGGCGAGAGCTGCTCGACGGTCAGGCACCACATCAGCACCACCACCGGCAGCAGGAAGTACAGGCCGGCCTGGACCGTCGGGCCGAGGTCGGGCAGCTCGGTCATGTCGGTGGCAAGTTCGAGCTCCGGCACCCGGCAGGCGACATAGAGCAGGGCCAGGTAGGCGAGGACGGCGAGGGCGGCGACCACATAGACCGCCGCCTCGCCGGTGGCGGTTTTGATCCAGCCCAGGCCATAGTAGGTGCCGATGCCGATAAGTACGGTCGCGACCAGGGAAGACACCACGCCCAGCAGTGACTGGCTCAGGGTTTTTTTGTGGCGTTTTTCCAAGCCCTTCAGGCCCATCTTGCAGGCCTCGAGGTGGACGATATAGAGCAGCGCGGCGTAGGCGATGAAGGCCGGCAGAGCGGCGTGCTTGATGATCTCGATGTAGGGTATGCCGACGTATTCAACCATCAGGAAGGCCGCGGCGCCCATCACCGGCGGGGTGATCTGGCCGTTGACCGACGAGGCGCACTCGATGCCGCCGGCCTTTTCCGGGGTGAAGCCGACCTTCTTCATCAGCGGGATGGTGAAGGTACCGGTGGTGACGACGTTGGCAATCGACGAGCCCGAGATCATGCCGGTCATCGCCGACGAGACCACCGCGGCCTTGGCCGGTCCGCCGCGCATGTGGCCGAGGCCGGCGAAAGCGACCTTGATGAAGTAGTTGCCGGCCCCGGCCTTTTCCAAGAGCGAGCCGAAGAGGACGAACATGAAGACCATCCCGGTGGAGACCCCCAGCGCGATGCCGAAGACGCCTTCGGTGGACAGCCAGTAGTGGGACATGCCCTTGACCAGGCTGGCCCCTTTGTGGGCGACTACGTCCGGCATGTAGGGGCCGGCGAAGGCGTAGATGATGAACAGGGTGCCGATGACCATCAGCGGCGGGCCGAGGGCCCGGCGGGTGGCCTCGAGAAGCAGGACGATGCCGACGGCCGACACCACCAGATCGAAACTGGTCGGAGCCCCGGGCCTGGTCGAAAGGTCGGCGTAGTTGAGGAAGATGTAGGCGGCGGCAAAGGCGGCAAGCAGGGCAAGGAGCCAGTCCTGGATCGGGATGTACTTTCGTGGCGACGATTTGAAGGTCGGGAAGGCGGTATAGGCCAGAAACATCGCGAAGGCCAGGTGGATGGAGCGGGCCTGGGTGTCGTTGAGGACAAAGAAATCGAGCATGAACGGCAGCGGCGACGAGTACCACAGCTGAAATAGG
>CAYYWK010000665.1:0-2106 GCA_964475345.1 uncultured Desulfobulbus sp. | reverse complement strand
AGGGTCACTGCCGGCGTTGAAGATGACATCAGCCACACTGTACACACCTTCGGGGGTGTGGAAAGCGATCTTGCGTGCCTTTTCGGTGATGACATAATCGACGCTGCCTGACCGCAGAAAGAGACGGAAGGTATCTGCCTCGTTCTTGATGGCGAACTTCGCCTGGTCCGCAGCAACCAGCGAGATTCCCTCCGACTTGATCATGCATTTGCCGTCACAGACCAGCATCGAGCTATCTTGGACTGGGTTCTGGCCTTTGAGCTGATCGACCACCTGACTGCCCTTCATTACGGAAAGGTTTCCCTGACCGATGCTCCCACCCTGAAGCGCAAAAGCCATCGTTGTGCTCATGCTGAAAGCGAACACGAGACATAACGATATACTCTTCATTCTCTTCCTCATTATCATCCCTCCTTTTCCTCGATTCTCATCTATCATTGCTCATCGGACAACTTTCTCAAATTACAATTAATATCTGTTATTCTGTATCATCTCGACACGCCTATTGCAAACGAAAAAGAAATCGGCAAGGACAGACAAGAAAATTCACGACGAAACAGTCTTCTATTATCATGATAATATTGAAACATTTCCAAAAAGACTTTCAGGGTGAGAAAAGCCTGCCCCTCCATATTGCAACCACTTGAGCGACAACGGCATTGCTCATGGCAGCGTGAGGGTGAGTGCGAGTGGCATAAGCCAGCAGATCGGCAAGCGTGTCGATATCCCGCAGGGTCGGCAGCAGGTGCACCGTCAGGCCCAATTGGCGGCAGCGCGCACGACTCAATGCCATGACCTTGCCGGTGCTCCAGGGGATGTCTCTGAAAAGCCGCGGCAGGCGGCCATCCCCCCTGAGCCCGATCAGGCAGTAGCCGCCGTCAAACGTCGGGGCGAACACCGCGTCATGGGAATCCAGGGCGGATTTCGCCGACAGCAGCAGACCGGCGTCGATTGCCGGGATGTCGCTGCCCACCAGGATCACCCGGCGGATGCCTGCGGCAAAGCAATCGGCAAATGCCGCCGCCATGCGTTCGCCAAGGTCACCGTCCACCTGAGGCCTGATCGCAGCGGCCGCGGCCGTCCACTCCGCCGGCAGGGCAGCGGCAGCGCCATCGTCGTGGAACAGCCACAGGGGCAAGCCGCAGGCCTGGACCTGCGCGAGCACGTCCTCGACCATGGCCCGGTAGAGCCGGCAGGCAAACTCGTCGCCGATCGCTGCCGCCAGCCGGGTCTTGACCCGGCCGGGGACCGGCGCCCGGACGAACAGCGCGACCGCCTCATGATCGCTCATCGGATGCCCCTTTCAGGCGCTTGCGCCCGCCACTCGCTGACCTGGAACCACAGCGCCAGTACCCCCATGTACCAGAGAAAACAGCCCACCCCGACCAGCGCATCGACCGGCGGCCAGGCCAGGAGCCTCGCGACATGGCGGTCGTGCAGCCGCAGGCAGGGGGCATCGTCCCTGGATCGCCCGAGCAGGCAGACATCTGCGAAAAAGAACAGCTGCCAGGCGTTGATCCGTATATAGCGGCCCAGCCGGTAAAAGACGCGCAGCGTGCCCCGAACCCCCCAGTCCTGCCGCGCCATACGCCAGAGCAGGGCGAAGATCGGCGACAGCAGCAGCCGGCCGGTCTCCTGCTGCACCCGGTAGACACCGGGAGCGCGGCGGAAAAACTCGCTCTCGCCGACGCTGAAGAGCCCCATCATGATTCCCATCAACAGGTAGCGCCGCCGCAGCCCCTCGCTCTCAAAGCGCCTGGCCGAGGTCAGCAGGTGGCCCGGCAGGGTGATCCAGCGGCCGACCATCCGGATTTTTTCGGCCATCCGCTGGTCCTCGAGAATCGGCAGGCCCTCGTCGAAACCGCCGAGTTCGTCGAAGAAGGCCCGGGACAGCAGCAGCCCCTGGTCGCCGTTGGTGGTGTTGACCCGGTTCAGGGCGGTCTTGGCCTCCATGTAGCGATAGGATATCGTGTTGCCGGGTTGCGACCGTATAAACCGCAAACGGAAATGACCGGCGACCCGTGGATCTTCCAGCATCACCCGCCGCAGGGCGGTCAGGGCTTCGGCCAGCAGGGTCGCGTCAGAAAGCCGGGAATCGGCATGGAG
>CAYYWK010000664.1:0-2107 GCA_964475345.1 uncultured Desulfobulbus sp. | reverse complement strand
TGGCAGAAATGATTGCGAGCAATGCATCCATAGAGGATCTTCGCAATCATGCTGTTAGGGCGAAGTTCGAGACCATTACTGGCAACACCCGATTGACCGATGCTCAATTGAATGGCATCGTTGAATTGCTAGACGACATCAGTCCAAGGTCTGTCTTCAATGAATTCGAGAGCGAACTTCGAAAGATGCTGGGTCAAGCCAAGGGATGATTATTGTGGGTTGTCGGTGAAATCATCCGAGATTCTGGTGTTTCCAAGGTCACTTGACTTCATGCCTTCTTTGGACCTCACCAAGCGGGGGGTGGGCGCCCGAGGGGATCTGACAGTTTGTGTCGGCCGGGCAGCCCCATCGCCTTTAAATCGACCTACATTGAATTTTTGCGGAGCCCCCCAAGAGTTCTCTCCAGACCAATCCGGGTACGTCGCCTGGCAGCGCAAACGGAGCTGATGAGAGTTGAAACCTGCCTGATGTGGCACCAAACGGTTGCCACTACAAGTTGACGAGTGAGCCAAACGCCATCTCTATCTTCTTGATCTGCTATTCCTTGGCTGCATAACCCAGGCGGGGGCAAATCAACCGATGAGGTCAAGCCTTGAGCATCTCATTTCATGCAACCCCATCCCTTCAACATCCCGCAGTCACAGCTGGGGGATGTACTTCTGGCGCCTTCCCATGACTAAGTACGTTCTCGCCTGGATTCCGATGCTGGTCATCGCCGTCGCCAACGGTGCTCTCCGGCAATTGATCTTCGCGAAGGTCATGTCAGAGCCTCACGCTCATCAGCTCTCGACCCTCGTCGGCTCGTTGTTCATGGGGCTTTTCATCTGGTTGGTCGTGCACATCTGGCCCCCAGCAACAGGCCAACAAGCCCTTCTCGTTGGGCTCATCTGGCTTGGCCTCACGGTGGCTTTCGAGTTCTTCATGGGCTTGGTGCTCCAGCATCGCCCTTTGGCGCAGGTTCTCGATCAGTACAACCTCTTCGCCTGCCGCGTCTGGGTCCTCTTCCTCACCTGGATCACATTCGCACCGTGGCTGTTTCTCCGCTTTCAGAACGCCGGTTGACCCCGCCCGCATCGGACTTGCTCAGCTCGCCTGATGACAGATGATCAGATCAAACAACCTTGACTCCGGAGGTCTCTGTCGCGAATTCCAGGCAACTTGGTGGACTCCTTGGCCCTGCCATCGCCGTGACACTCCTCTCTGAGTTCCCGTTGATTCAGCCTCACCTTTATGACACTCAAATCCCACCGGTCATCTATCTCTCGGGCATCATCATGTTCGTCGCGGGTCTGGCTGTCGTCCGAGCGCATCATGTGTGGGAGAGGAACTGGACTGTGCTGATCACTCTTAGCGGTTGGTTCTTGCTTCTCTTGGGCCCCATCCGAATGTTCGCGGCAGGTCAGTATCAGCAGGCAATCCAGCGCACGAGTTCAATCACCTTCATGGTATTGGAGGGTTGCCCTTTTCTCGTCGCGCTTACCATCACCTTTAAGGCCTGTGGCCCAGCCCAAACACCTTTGGAGTGACTGAGCGCAGGTCAGAATTGCTTCCTGAATAACCCCTTTGGAAATCGTTGTCTCATCTGATGTGAGTCGTGCCGGGAACCAGACACTAGGTTGAAAGTCCGGGCCTGCCGTACCGCCAGGTGCTGCCGATCCTCACCAAGTGTGTGCATCGATGGTGATGAGAAGGGATCTTCTGTTGGGTGCCGGAGCTGCCGCAGTTGCTGTGGGCAGTGCGGCCTGGGTGAACAAGAGCGGGATGGGGTCGATGGGGGACTACGAGGCCGCTGTTGCCGCGATACGCCGGCGACCCACCACGGCACCGGAGACCCGCGATCTGATCCGATACGCGACCCTGGCCCCGAACGGACACAACACCCAGTCCTGGCTGTTCCGCCACGACGAGAACGGGATCGCGATCCTTCCCGATTTCACTCGGCGGACCCCTGTGGTGGATCCCGACGATCACCATCTGTTCGTGTCGCTGGGCTGTGCCGCTGAGAACCTGGCGCTGGCGGCGGGTGCCACGGGACGTGCCGGTGCCATCGAATTTGATCCATCGGATGGCGGCAGGGTGCAGTTCCGCTTCGGGAAGGGCGATGGCG
>CAYYWK010000663.1:0-2126 GCA_964475345.1 uncultured Desulfobulbus sp. | reverse complement strand
CCTCGCACTCTGCCTGGAGAAAATGCCGGCCGCAGCGAGGGAAGAGCTCGGCGGCGGCGTGGGCGATCTCGCTGGCCGGGGTGATCGGGTAACCGAAGTAATGGGTCGCCCCGCCCAGCAGCGCCCCGTGGATCACCGCCTCGTTGCCTTTCATCAGATGCTGACCCATATCAGACCCCCTTCCGTGACTTGCTGTAGACGGTGATCGCCCCGAATTCCGGGCAGGTGTAGAAGCACATGCCGCAGGCGATACATTTCTGCACAGCGAAGCGGGCGTACTGGTAGCCCATGCGGTTGATCTCCGAGCCGATCTCGATGCAGTCGTTCGGGCAGGCGACGACGCAGGCGGCGCAGCCCTTGCATCGCTGCGGGTTGATGTCGATGTGGTTTTTTTCTTCAGCTGCCATCTCAGATACCCCTGAACATGTCGTCGTGGAATTCGCCGAAATAGTTGATGCTGCGCAGCTTGCGGGAGATCTCTTCGGGCATCTGCTGGACGAGGAGCTCATGGTCGGGGCAGCCCAGCCGGGCACAGACCAGGATCCGGTTGACCCTTCCCGGCAGCAGCAGGGAAATGGCCTGCGGGCTGCCGCAGCGCTCGACGGGGCAGAGTCTCTCCGTCATCAGGCTGACTCCGCAGTGCGGGCAGCGGACCTCGGTGAGGCTGTGCCGTTCGGCATCGGTGGGGATGAAGCTGTAGAGCTTGTCGTGACTGCCCCAGAAGGCGTCGACGAAGATCCGGCCATGCTGGTTGCCGATGGTCGCCTCGAGGCAGATCGAGGGTTCGCCGTGGAGACGGACATGGTCCGCCATCAGGCTGTGGCCGTCGGGGCAGAAGAGTTGTTCGACGACGAGGAAATCCTGGCCTTTTTTCTGGACGTACTTGATGCCTTCGGGCAGCGAGGTCAGGAACTCGGGGGGAACGGTCTTGTAGACAAGTTTCATGGGCTGGTCCTGGGTTGGGATTTTGAGGTTCTCCCTCAACAGTATCATAATGTCGTTTCCGAGAAAAAGGACCTGCCGCCGAAAAATTTGCCAGAGGAGATATTTTGTCTTGCACAGGCCCTGCAACTGTGCTAAAAGAGCGATCCGCTGCGCCGCATGCCGGTCAGGCTCAAGCGCCTGAGCTGTTCATGCCCCGCATCTTTCTGGCCCTTTGCGGCTTTTTCATATATTGACCTGCTACAGATTACCGTAGCAGGTCTTTTTTTTTGTGATATCGTCTGCCGAAGATGTTTCCCGGGCGATCCGGCAGGTTGACATTTTCCAGGCTGGCCCTGATAATAAAAGCGGATTGTCAGACCTGATGATTACCGGCCTTCCGGGATACTGCCTGCAAGCGAGGAGAAAACGATGCTCGAACTCCGCAAATTCGTCGCCCCTGAGTTTATCTTCGGGTCGGGCGCCCTCGATCTTGTCGGGAGGTATGCCCGCAATTTCGGAGGGAGAAAGATCATGATCGCCACCGATCCAGGCTTGCTGAAGGTAGGCTGCTGCGCCAGAGTCGGCGATGTGCTGGCGGAAGAAGGGCTGGAATACGCCGTTTTTTCGGATATCTCCCCCAATCCCAGGGCCGAGGAGGCGATGCGTGGGGCAGCGTTCTATGCCGAAAACCACTGCGATGTCATCGTGGCCGTCGGCGGCGGCAGCGCCATGGACTGCGCCAAAGGCATCGGCATTGTTACCACCAATCGCCGCAGCGTCCTGGAATTCGAAGGCATCGACAAGGTGCCGGTGCCCGGTCCGCCGCTGATCTGCATCCCCACCACCGCCGGGACCTCGGCCGACGTCTCGCAGTTTGCGATCATTTCGAACCAGCAGCGGCACGTCAAGATCGCCATCATCAGCAAGACCATGGTGCCGGACGTGGCCCTGATCGATCCGGCCACGACCCTGACCATGGACGGCTACCTCACCGCCTGCACCGGCATGGATGCCCTCGTGCATGCCATCGAGGCCTACGTCTCCACCGCCAGCTCGCCGCTGCTCGATCTCCACGCCCTGGAGGCCATCCGGCTGATTTCCACCTATCTGCCGCAGGTCATGAAACAGCCCGATGATCTCGAACTGCGGGGCTGGGTCATGCTCGGCAGCCTCGAAGCCGGGCTGGCTTTTTCCAACGCCAG
>CAYYWK010000662.1:0-2138 GCA_964475345.1 uncultured Desulfobulbus sp. | reverse complement strand
AGGTGGGGGCGGGCCGGGCCGCCGATCGCCGGGGGGGGATGGCGCGTCGGACGGGGCGGGGACCGGCGTCTGGGGCGGGGGTGGGGGCGTCACAGTTCTGGTAATGGAATGCACGGGGCGGAAAGATCATGGGGCGGTCCCGCCGGGTGATGTGGCCGAATCCATGCAACAAGCGGATCTCTTTGTGCTGGCCAGCCTGTGTGAGACCTTCAGTGTGGCAACAGCCGAGGCCCTGTGCTCTGGCCTTCCCGTGGTGGTGACACGTTGCGGAGGACCGGAGGAGTTCGTCGATGAGAGCTGTGGACGATTGGTGGAGGCTGGAGACGCCTCAGGCATGACTGATGCCCTGATCGACATGTTTGAATGCCTGCCTGAGTTTAATCGTGAAGCCATTTCTCGAAGGGCCGTGGCTCGTTTTGGCCCCCATGTGGTCGGATCCTTGTTGGCGCAGTTGTACGAGGATGCTCTTGCGACCAGGCGAAAGCAAAGCCGGATCACGATCAAGGCCAACTGCCAGTCGGAAGCCCAATCACCCCGGGGGCGTTGATCGACTCGGGCCCGGACCTGACTTCGCTGCAGCCATGCCGAGCGAGGCACCACGATGCGCGATCCCTGCTGTACCAGCCCGGCTGTGGGGATGGAAGCCGTTGGCGCTCATGGCGCGTTGTTCAGGGTGCCATGGAATCGCCTCTGTCAGCTGGCATGAACTCAGAGTCGGCTGATTGATGTCATGCGTGAACGTTCATGGCTGCAGTGCGACTTGACCCTCGCATAAAGCTCCAGCAGTTCCTGCAGGGCGTGATCCCAGGCATAGGCCGCCTCAACCGCACGACGGCCAGCCTGGCCCATGCGCTCGGCTTCCTGGGGATGGTCGAAAATCCACCGGATCGCAGCAGCAATCGCCATGGAGTCTGTGGCCGGAGACACGACCAGACCACAGCGAAAACGGTTGATCACTTCTCGACAGAACTGGATGTCTGAAGCAATGACCGGAAGCCCTGCCGCCATATACTCAAACAACTTGTTACTGCTGGAAAACTGCTCGTCGCCGTGCAGGTCAAGAATCAGCAATCCAGCCTGTGATTGCCCAAACACGTGCTGCATCTGAGTGCGATCAACGACGCCCAGTTCGTCAACCAAGGACCATTCTGGCCTGCCGGCCAGCCCTGCACGGAACGATGGTGGATACCATTTGCCTGCCAACACAAGCCTACCTGACACGCCGGGAAGCGCATCAACCATGGATTCAACACATCTCTCCTGTGAAAGCACACCGACATGGCAGATTTTTCTCGCCCTCTCGGCAAAGGGAATTGGACCAGGCTGGAATTCCTCAAGCCTCACATAATTGGCGACGACTGCGGCATGGCGACAGCGCAGCCTTCGCAACATGAGAGGCGAAACAACCACACAGCCATCCAGCCAAGCCGAGGCACAACGCTCTCCAAGACCATAGGCACCCGCCAGGAGCCGACGCAGAACAGGGTGCAGAGAGGAGGCCCGCAGGAAGTGAAGCCGGTAGAACTCGTGAATATCGTAGAGAATCGCTTGCCCAGTGAGCTTGCCTGCGAGGGCACCGATGATCAGCTCTGGATCATGAAAATGGAGAAGATCATGCCCACCTCTCAGGGCACGGATCCACATCATGGTGGCCGAAACCGTGACACGCTGCAGCCGACTCGACGGCATGCCGATGTCCACGATCGTCACGCCCTCGAGAAACTCGTCTCCAAGTCCGTCGGCAACGTAGAGGGTAACGGTGTGTCCAAGCGCAGCCAGAGAGCAACACATCTTGCGAAAGATGCGCGTATCGCTTCTGGGATGAACCGTCGTGAGATGGGCGATCGCCAGGGATTCATGGCGTCTCATGGCGCTCCCTCCAGTTGGCGGTCACCGCCAGGAAGACTCGCAGACACAGGTTTGCTGCGGTTCTGGTGGGGAGGGGAAGTTCCCGGTGCCCCACCACTCTCCGGATAGCCGCAGCCGGCGGGGTTCAGCCCTCCTGGCTGGGAGCGCCCAGCGTTCAGTTTCTCCATCACCGCGCCGGCATGATTGGCTCTCCCACCCGGACGGATCGGGGCATGCATCTCAGATCGGGGCATGGATCGCAGATCCGGGCATGAATCTCAGTCCATCAC
>CAYYWK010000661.1:0-2147 GCA_964475345.1 uncultured Desulfobulbus sp. | reverse complement strand
GGAGGTGGTTCAGGGCGCGGCGGCCCAATTTCTGGCTGCATGCAGGCGCCGGAAGGTCCGTGACGGGAATCCGGCCCATTCTTTTGAAAGGAGGTGGTAGACGCTGTCGAGGCCGGTGCGGGCTGGTTTGCGGATGATGATGGCGATGCGGTGGCCGGGAAATCCAGCGCAGCCTCAGCATCCTGGTAGACCAGGGCGCGAAGTTGGTCAGGGGGACAGCGATGTCATCGACGGCCGCAGAACCGCCACTCGGATGACGCCGGCCCAATAGCGGGCCTCGCTCATGTATGTCTCTTCAGCCGGGAAATTTCATCAGCTGCGTTTCACCCGTCGAGAGTCATGGCGGTCCTTTCAAGATCGGCAGGAACGGTGTCGGGCATGGCCGCATCTCCCGTACAGCAGCCGGTGGCACCGGCAGGTGCGCTGTGCAGGTCCGTCAGGCGGTCTCCGGTTTCCTGCGGTAGACGATGCCATTGAAGCGGGCGAGTATTTCTCCATCCTCGTCTGTGACCAGCACGTCATAGGCTCCGATCCGTTTCGGGTCGCCGACCTCGCTTGCCGTCGCGTAGAGGGTGCCGGTTGTCGCGCTGCGCAGGAAGGTGATGTTGGCGTTGAGTGCCAGGGCCAGCTGGCCGTGGCTGTTCGATGCGACGGCAAAGGCGAAATCGGCGAGGGTGAAGATGGCGCCGCCCTGGACGACATTGGCGGCGTTGAGGTGCCTGTCGTCGAGAACCAGGCGGGCCGTGCAGCAGCCTCTTCCCGCCTCGACGATCTCGATGCCGGTGAGAGCGGCAAACCGGTCCGCCGCGAAGATCCTTCTGGCCTGTTCCGTATCCATATCCCTGTCAATCGACTGGCTGCATCGTGTTCCCTGGCACTTCCGGCGATTTTCTGTGCGCAGAACGTTGCCCGGTCTGAGTCGTGGCCTGGAGGCAGCTTATTTGCCAGCTTCGGCGGCGTCCCCGGTCTTTTCGGGAGTCCCCGCCGGCGGTTGCGGCTTGCCGGTCACCTCTTCGGCCTTCTCCCGCACCTTGGCTGCGGCCTTTTCGGTGGCGGTGGCTGCTTCTCTGGTCACCTCGGCGGCTGTCTGCTTGATTCCGCCAATCGCCTCCTTGGCTGCCGGAGTCGCTTCCCTGGCCACTTGCTCGGCTTTCTTCCGTGCTTCCTCGGCGGCATCTTTGGCAAGTGACGTGGCTTCCTTGGTCAACGTCGCGGCTCTCTCCTTGAGTTCAGCAGCCTTTTCACTGGCGGCTTTGGTAGTTTCCGCAGCCTTGTCGGCTGTCTCCTTGGTATCCTCGCTGCTGCACCCGGATCCGAGCGCGAGCAGGAGGGCGGCAATGATGACGGCTGTTTTTTTCATGATCTGATCTCCTCTGTAATGTCCCTGCCGGCAGGCAGTGCGGCGAGCATCGGCCGTGACCGGGATATAACCTGTCATGATGCTCAACAGTAATGACTCCTCGACGGATAGTCATCGGCCTGGGGGCAACTTCTTGCAGGAGCCGCTGGAAAGCGCAGGTTTCCATAAAGGGTGTCCGGCTGCCCGGACAGAATGCTCGACCCGTTCATCGCCTGCTAGAGCAGGAAAATGGCGATGAGCAGGCCTGGAAGCATCGCGGCCGACATCAGCAGAGGTACCCGCAGGTTCTGCCGGTAACCGGCTATGGCTGCGAAGAGCACACCTTTCACCACAGTGTTGGTGGCGCAGGCCAGGACGATACCCAGCGTCGCGACTTCCGTGGCAAGCTCATTCCTGGCCGATCTGGCGAGAGAAAGGCTGATGGCGTCCACGTCCATCAGCCCGGAGGCGATGGCAAGGGCGTAGACACCGTAGTGGCCGAGCCATTCCTTCATCGCCTCGGACAGTACCAGCACCCCGGCCAGGAACAGGCCGAATTTGATGGCGACATCAAGCTGCAGGGGATTCTCCACTGCAAAATGGCGGAGGTCGCCCTGCTCGCCCTTGCCGTCTCTGAACCACAGCCAGGCAAGGGCGCAGAGGAGGCCGGCGGTCATCGTTGCCAGAGGAATCCAGAGAGGGTGTATCAGGCCGGGATGGACGACGAAAACCTCGACGAGAACCCTCGGGAACATGATGCTCGAGGCCAGCAGGACGCCGCCGGAGACGAGCAGGTTGGCCTGCTGGT
>CAYYWK010000660.1:0-2150 GCA_964475345.1 uncultured Desulfobulbus sp. | reverse complement strand
GCTCGCTGATCGGGCCGAACGGCGACTCCTTCATCGTCAACCGCGCCGGCGAGTTCCAGACCCCGAGCCGCCAGGGGTTCAAGCAACTCAGCGTCCGGGACCGGCAGTACCTGCATCATCACGAGGGAACGGTCATCGAGAGAGACATCGAGAATATCACCGCGACCCGCTGGGTCAAGGACGGCCAGTGGTGCATCTTCGTCAAGACCAGGATCGAGGATTCGCTCGGCCCCTATTACACGACCCGCAACAGGGTCCTCACCACCATCGTTGCCACGACTCTCGTCTTCATCGTCCTGACCGTCCTGATGGCCAGCTATTTCCTGCGCCGCCTCGAGAGCTATGACCGCCGCCGCGCCGAACTCGGCCACCAGATGGGGCAGATGGAGAAGATGGCCACCGTCGGCCGGATGGCCGCAGGCATCGCCCACGAGATCAACAACCCGCTGCAGATGATCACCAACCAGGCCGGCTGGATCGGCGAACTGCTGCCGGAGGAGGATCCGGCTCTGGTCAAAAATCTCGACGAGTACCAGAAGGCGGTGGAACAGATCAGGCACCACGTGCGGCGGGCCGGGACCATCACCCACCGGCTGCTCGGCTTCTCCCGCAAGATCTCCGCCGAGAAGCAGAGCGTCCAGCTCAACGAGCTGATCGAGGAAGCCCTTTCCTTCGTCGAGCGGGAAGCCGGCTACAACAACATCGCGATCGTCAGGAACCTCCAGGAAAGCCTGCCGACAACGATGACCGACGGGCCGCAGCTGCAACAGGTTTTTCTGAACCTGATCAACAACGCCATCGATGCGGTCGGCCAGGGCGGCAGACTGGAGATCGCCACGACCCTCGACGGTCAGGGCCGCCTGACCGTCGAATTCGCCGACAACGGCCCCGGCATCAAACCCGAGAACATCAAGCAGATCTTCGACCCGTTCTTCACCACCAAGGAGCCGGGCAAAGGCACCGGGCTGGGGCTGTATATCAGCTACGACATCGTCCAGAAGCTTGGCGGCACCATACAGGTAACAAACAGGCAACGCGGGGGTGCGGTTTTCACCATCACCCTGCCCGTCATCACGATGGGCTAGACGGGCGAGGGGAAGACAGCGCCGCTGCCTGCAACTTCATTCCACTACAAGGAGAATCGTCATGAGAGAATTCAACGTACTGGTTGTCGATGATGAGGAAGAGTTCCGGGATCTCACCGTCAAAAGGCTGGAGAAGCGCGGACTGAAGACCCTGGGGGCGGCAAGCGGCAAGGAGGCCCTGGAGATCCTCGAGCACAGCCATACCGACGTGGTGCTGCTCGATGTCAAGATGCCGGGAATGGACGGCATCGAGACCCTGCGGCAGATCCGCATCATGAAGCCGCTGGTTGAGGTGGTCCTGTTGACCGGCCATGCCTCGGTGGACTCCGGAATCGAGGGCATGAAGCTCGGCGCTTTCGATTACCTGATGAAACCGATCGAACTCGAGCCATTGCTCGACAAGCTGACCGACGCCTATGAGAAGAAGCGCCTGCACCAGGAGAAGATCGAACAGGCCCAGATGAAACGGCACATGGCCATGCCGGGCTGATGTCCTGCGGCGACCCGGGCATGGACATGTGTTAACAATATTCATTTTGAATGAGGGGAAATGAACCATGAGCTATTTCAGAGAGTTTTACCAGATGCTGTACAAGGGCTCGCAGGCCCACGCCCGCTGGGAACTGGAGATGTCGACCAACATCATGAAGAGCCGGAAACGACAGGGCGTGCTCTTTCTGATGCTGCTGCCGGTCCTGCTGGGCGGTATCGCCATTGCCGCCGGTGACGGCAATGGCTTGCCGAGCGTGCTCGGCGGCAAGTCGGCCTTCATGCCGTCCCATTACACCAACCTGATCTTCTTCGCCTCGATCTTTGTCGGCCTCTGCGCCGGCCTGATCACCGGATGCATCGGCGCCGGCGGCGGCTTCATCATCGCTCCGGCCCTGATGAGCGCCGGTGTCAAGGGCATCCTGGCGGTCGGTACCGACCTCTTCCACATTTTCGCCAAGGCGATCATGGGCAGCGTCCTGCACCGCAAGCTGGGCAACATCTCGATCTCACTGGCGGTGGCCTTCCTGGTCGGTTCGATCGTCGGCTCTACCGTGGGCGGCTGGGGCAACCGGG
>CAYYWK010000659.1:0-2157 GCA_964475345.1 uncultured Desulfobulbus sp. | reverse complement strand
CACCGCCCACCTGCTGGACCATTCGCCCCCACGGAGAGGTGACCATGACCACCGAACCCACCGTCCCCCGGACCACCCGGGCAAAGATCGTCTATTTCATCTGGAACAACCTGCCGCGCCTGGCGCTGCTTCTCGCCATCGTGTTGATCGTCGTTCTCGCCGGCCTGGTCAGGAACAAGAGCGCCCTGATCGCCTCTGAAAAGGCAGCCGGCATCAAGCAGGAAAGGCCACCGGTCAATGTGGTGACCCTCGCCCTGCAGCCCACCGCGATCAGCGATCGGATCAACCTGCCCGGCAGCATCGAGGCCTGGACCACCCTCAACCTGCTCGCCAAGATCAACGGCACGGTGGAGGAAATCCTGGTCAGGGAAGGCCAGGTCGTCAAGAAGGGTGACATCCTTGCCCGGATCGATGACGAGGACTACCGGATCGCCGTGGATCGCGCACGCTCCGCCTACGAGCTCGCCCGCGCCGAATTCGAGCGCGACCGGGCGATTTACGCCAAGGGGGTCATCCCCACCGCCGAGTTCGACGCCAACCGGACCCGGATGGAAACCGCCAAAGCCGATCTCGAGAACGCCGAACTGCAGTTCTCCCGCTGCACCATCACCGCGCCGATGCACGGCATAGTCCGCAAGATCGACGCCAAGATCGGCCTGCAGCTGGCCGTTGGCGACCCGCTGGCCGAGATCCTCGAGATCGACCGGCTGAAGGCGGTGGTCGGCATCCCCGAATCGGAGGTGGCGGCGGTGCGCGGCCTCAAGACCGTCGACATCAGCCTCCAGGCCCTCGGCAACCGCACGGTCACCGGCACGGTGCACTTCCTCTCCTCCTCGCCGGAGACAGTGGCCCGCCTGTTCCGCCTGGAACTGGCCATCGACAACCCGCAGGGGGAAATCCTGCCCGGCATGTTCATCCGCGCCGACGTGGTCAAGAATACCGTGGCCGACGCCGTGGTCATCCCCTTCTACAGCGTTATCTCGCGTAACGACGAACAGTACGCCTTCATCGAGAAGGACGGCATCGCCCACAAGAAACCGGTCAGGCTCGGGATCATGGAGAAATGGCTGGTGGAGGTCACCGACGGTCTTGCCGCCGGCGACCATCTGCTCGTTGAAGGCCACCGCGACGTCGAGGACCAGCAGCAGGTCAAGGTGGTCAAGGCCGCCACGAGCATCAGGGAGCTGACATTATGATTGTCTCCGACACCGCCGTTAAAAACAGCACCACCGTCTACGTCCTGGCGGTGCTGTTGATCATCTTCGGCGTCTACAGCTACCAGGCCCTGCCACGCGAAAGCGAACCGGACATCACCATCCCCAACGTCTTCATCTCCACCGAGTACAAGGGGGTCTCCTCGTCCGATATCGAAACGGCGATCACCATCGAGATCGAGAAAAAGCTCAAGGGACTGGAAGGCCTGAAGAAAATCGAATCGGTCAGCTCCGAGGGGCAGTCGATGATCAACGTCGAGTTCGTCACCGGCACTGACATCGACCGCGCCCTGCAGGACGTCAAGGACAAGGTCGACGAGGCCAAGGGCGACCTGCCCAGCGACCTCGAGGACGACCCGTCGGTCTTCGAGATCAACCTCTCGCAGATGCCGATCATCGTCTTCTCTCTGTCGGGTACCTGCGGCCTGTCCTGCCTCAAGGATATCGCCGACGACCTGCAGGATGAGATCGAGGCCCTGCCCGGAGTCATGGAGGTCGAGGTCAACGGCGGTCTCGAGCGGGAGATCCGCGTCGAGGTCCTGCCGGAGAAGCTCTCCTACTACGGGCTGACCATCAGCAACCTGCAGAACGCCGTCCAGAGCGAGAACCAGAACACCTCCGGCGGCGCCATCCGCCTCGGCAGCGGCCGCTATCAGCTGCGGGTGCCGGGCGAATTCACCACCCCGGAGGAGATCTACGGCCTGGTCATCGGCACCCATAACGGCGAGCCGGTCTACCTCAAGGACGTCTGGCCCAGCCCGCAGGAGGTCCGGGACACGCTGGCCCGGTGCGTGAAGCCGGAGCAGTTCAAGAGCGTCTACGGCGACGAGAAGGCGTTCGAGGGCGACGAGCACTGGAAGGGCCTCGACGTGCCGACGGGCGACCTGTTCCGGTGGGACGAGGCTTCGACCTACGTCAAGCACCCGCCGTATTTCGAGGGGAT
>CAYYWK010000658.1:0-2161 GCA_964475345.1 uncultured Desulfobulbus sp. | reverse complement strand
GGTCAACCCGGTGATCCCCGAGGCGGTGGCGATGGCGGCTGTCCAGGTCATCGGCTACGACACCGCCATCACCCTGGCCGGCCAGTCCGGCAATTTTCAGCTGAACACCATGCTGCCGCTGGCAGCAGCCAACCTCATCGACGGCATCGACCTGCTGGCCGGCAGCGCCCTGGACCTGGCCGGCAAGGCCATCGACGGAATGCGGGTCAACAGCGCGGTCTGCGACCGGGCGCTGGCCCGCAACCCGATCCTGGTCACGGCGCTGAACCCTGAAATCGGCTATCTGGCGGCGGCCGCCCTTGCGAAAAAGGCCATTGCAGAGGACAGGCCGATCCTCGATGTCGCCCTTGAGGAGACGGATCTGCCACGGGAGCGCCTGGCGGAGCTGCTTGACCCGCGCAAGCTCGCCGGAGGCGGCGCCGGCAGAAAAAGCGGTGGATGAAGAAGAGAGGGGCAAGGGGGCGGCAGCAGCCCGGATGATGGCCGCCGGCCGCAGGGATCAGATCGGGTCGGGCAGATGGTGGTAACCCCGGACCAGGCGGTAGTAGTAGACGGCCAGCGGCCGGCCATTCCTTGAGACCGGTATCTCCCGGAAATGATGGGTTGTATCCACGTAGCGACTGAAATAGTCGTTGCGCATCGGGTCCCGCCGGGTGGCGACCAGCAGCATGTCCCGGCCCTGCAGCGTCTCTGGCGGGAACCAGTAGGCGTACATCAGCCCCTTCCAGCCGAAGACGTGCCAGGCCGTCGTTTCCGCCAGCGCCCTGTCGATTGGCCGGCGGTAGAAGGCAAGGGCGCTGGCGATGGGATAGGGGTCCATTCCGACCACCACCGGCCGTGAGCCGGTTTTTTTCGTCGCCCGCTCGACCGCTGCATCGACCTCGGCCGCCAGTTCCCGCCAGCCCATCATGAACGGGCCGTGGATGTTCGGCATCCCGGGCAGGCCGAGGCTGAAATAGTGCAGCCCCGCCACCGACACCAGCATCACCGCTCCCGCCGTCATCGGCCACAACAGACGCATGGCCCGGACAAAACCGTCGGCGGCCACCCGCCGCCCGAGATCGCGCATGGTCAGGCCCATATAGGGCAGCAGGGCCAGCCACAGCGGTCCGGTCCAGTTCAGCTTCACCTCTTTGAAGAGGCTGAAGAGGATAAAAACCGAGAGAGGGACGAGCACCATGCAGAGAATGAAGCGGTTCTCCCTCGCCGCACTGCCGCCGCCGTCCACTAAAAATCGCCGGAGAACGGCTTGACCGCGCAACAGGAAGTGGCAGAAGGCGACGACCCCGGCGGGGGTGATCAGCAGGAGGACCGCCCCGAGGAGCCGGTGCGTCGTGAACATCGCCGCGTCGTTGAGCCTGCCCTGGCTCTGGAAGGCGAACGACGCCCAGTCGTTTTCCATGTTCCAGACGATGACCGGCGAAAAGACCAGCAGAGCCAGCAGTGCCGCCAGATAGGGCTGCGGCCGCAGCAGCCAGGAACGCGCCTGCCGGTCGGTCAGCATGAAGGCAAGCGTTGCCGGCCCCAGCAAGACGATGGTGTATTTCGACAGCATCCCCAGGCCGAGCCAGAGCCCTGCCCACAGCCAGTCCCAGGCCTTCCCGCCGACCAGCGACCGGTGCAGGTGATAGATGGCAGCGGCCCAGCAGGCGACCAGCGGCGCATCAGGGGTCAGCACCAGCCCGGTCCAGAAGAAGAACGGCAGGATCGAGTAAAGGATCAGAGCGCGGAAGGCGATGGTGCGGTCCAGCGACTGGCAGGCATAGCGGTAGACAAATCGTGCCCCGACCAGCCAGGTCGCAAGGGCCAGGGCCCGGACCCCGAACTCGCTGTCGCCGAATATCGCCGTCCCCAGCCAGATCAGGGCGGCCACCATCGGCGGGTGGTCGAGAAAACCGATATCCATGTGCCGGGCGTAGTTCCAGTAATAGGCCTCCTCCTCGAGAAGTTCCGGCAGACCGGCGAAGACCAGCCGGCACAGCAGCAGCATCGAGAACACCGCCACGCCAAGGTAGCGCCATTTCAGCTCGGCGTTGATCCGCGCCTCATCCCGGGTGAAGATGAAGATCATGTTGCCGAGATACCCTGCCAGTCCCCCGCAGGCGATGGCGGCGGAGGCGGCCGGCAGGGCCTGCCAGCCGGCGTAGCGCATCAGCAGGCC
>CAYYWK010000657.1:0-2162 GCA_964475345.1 uncultured Desulfobulbus sp. | reverse complement strand
TGTGGTCCATGTGGTTACGAATATGGGTCAATATGACGTGGAAGGAAGCGGCTATACCCCGGTGGGCGGCATCAGCCGGGCAGGATGTGATGTTGGTCTCGCCGGCGTGCAGCCACTGGTGGAGATCCTTGCCATCTGCAACGATTCAGCCATCGTCGAGGAGAATGGACAGTGGCGGGTCGTGGGTGAACCCACCGAGGGAGCCCTGCGCACTCTGGCTGCAAAAGCCGGATTTTCGGATGAGGGATACCACCGTCTGGCGGCTATCCCCTTCGAATCGGAAAACAAGTTCATGGCCACCCTGCATCGTCTTCCCGACGGTCGCAGCCGCATCCTGCTGAAAGGGGCGTCGGACCGGCTGCTCGACCGTTGCAGCCACCAGCTTGGAAAAGACGATGCGTGTGCAGCCCTTGACCGGTCATTCTGGGAAGAACGGGTCGAGGAAATGGGCGGCAGAGGGCCTTGTCGTGCTGATCGCGGTGGTTTTTGGCATGGTGCTGCCGCTGACCCCGGTGCAGATCCTCTGGGTGAACATGGTAACGGCCGCAACCCTGGCCCTGGCCCTGGCCCTGGCCTTCGAGCCTTCGGAGCCCGGCCTGATGGCCAGGCCGCCGCGCAAAACCGATGCGCCGATTCTCGATGCGCTTTTTCTCTGGCGCATAGCCTTTGTCTCCATCATGATCGGTCTGGCGACGATCACGGTGTTCATCATCGAACGACGACAGGGCATGGAACTCGCGCTGGCGCGCACCCTGGCGGTCAACACTCTGGTCTTCGGCCAGCTGTTCTATCTGTTCAACAGCCGCTTCCTCCACGCATCGAGCCTTGGTGTCGCCCGGCTGTTCGCCAACCGGGTGGCCTGGCTGATGGCCGGCGTACTGGTGATGCTCCAGATGATCTTAGTCTGCGCACCGTTCATGCATGCCTGGTTCGGTTCCGCCTCCCAGTCGCTGGGGCTGTGGCAGATCCCCATTGGGGCAGGCCTGGCTGTATTCCTGGCAGTGGAAGTGGAGAAGGCCCTGCTGCGTCGCTGGGCCAGAGGTGATTCTTGAACAGGGGCGAAAAAGTGAGTAGTCTGCTCGTTGACCAGTCCCTTTTCAAATACCCAGGGTATGCCTTGCCATCCCTTGATACCCGGGAGGAATGATGCCCTGCCGTGGAAAGAGAGGATCATGAACCTGCTGTATATTGTTCTGCTGCCTTTTATCGGAGCTCTGCTGCCACTGCTGGCGCGACCGCTGGGACGCGGGGCTGCGGCCTGGTCGGCGGCGGCCGTGCCGGCAGCGGCCCTGCTGCTGTCGATCGACCCCCTCCTTGCCGCTTTCCGGGGAAGCCCGGTGGCGATCAGCCGGTCCTGGCTCCCCCAGGCCGGTTTTGACCTTTCCCTGCGCATGGACGGCCTGGCCGCCCTGTTCATCCTGCTGATTCTCGGGATCGGCCTCCTCATTATTCTCTATGCCAATTATTACCTGGCCCAGGATGATCCCCCCGGTCGCTTTTTCGCTCTGCTGCTTTTCTTCATGGGGGCCATGCTGGGCATCGTCTTATCCGACAACCTTTTCCAACTCCTTGTCTTCTGGGAATTGACCTCCCTCAGCTCCTTCCTCTTGATCGGCTTTCGGCATCAAACCGCCGAAGCCCGCCGGGGAGCCAGGATGGCCCTGACCGTCACCGGCGCAGGTGGGCTGGCGATGCTCGCCGGTTTCCTGCTGATCGGCCAGATCACCGGCAGCTACCAGATCTCGGTGATCCTCGGCATGGGTGACACTATCCGCGCCAACCCCCTCTATATTCCGACCCTGGTGCTGATCCTGCTGGGGGCCTTCACTAAATCGGCGCAGTTCCCCTTCCATTTCTGGCTGCCGCAGGCGATGGCGGCCCCGACTCCGGTCAGCGCCTATCTCCACTCGGCGACGATGGTCAAGGCCGGGGTCTTCCTGCTGGCCCGGCTTTTCCCGGCCCTGTCCGGCAGCGACCCCTGGTTCTTCCTGGTGGGAGGCACCGGCCTGCTGACCCTGCTCTACGGAGCCTACACCGCCCTGTTCCGTCATGATCTGAAAGGGTTGCTGGCCTATTCGACGATCAGCCACCTCGGCCTGATCGTCCTGCTCTTCGGCATCGACACTCCGTTGGCGGCGGTGGCCGGGGTCTTCCATGTCATC
>CAYYWK010000656.1:0-2163 GCA_964475345.1 uncultured Desulfobulbus sp. | reverse complement strand
CGCAGCCAGCGGCTGACGGGATGCTTCTCTTCCGGCCGGATCGTGCCGACCAAGACGGAATTGCCTAAACGCGACAGCCAGCGGGGCCGGAACTCGAACCGGCGCAGGCGGGTCAGGCTGAGGCGCAGGGCCGGATCGAGGGTGATGACCAGGAAGGCGGCGACGATCATCACCAGGTTCTTGGTATAGGCCAGCGGCTTGAACAGCCGCCCTTCCTCGGCTTCGAGGGTCAGCACCGGCAGGAAGGCGACCGCGATGACCAGCAGCGAAAAGAAGCTCGCCCTGGCCACCTGCTTGATCGCCTGGACGATAACCTGGCGGTAGTCTTCCTTCCGACCGTCGCGCTCCCACTCCTCCAGCCGCTTGTGGGTCTGTTCGACGACCACGATGGCGGCATCGACCATGGCTCCGATGGCAATGGCGATACCGCCCAGCGACATGATATTGGCTGTGATCCCCATCCACTGGAAGGGAATGAAGGCGATCAGCACCGTCACCGGGATAGTGATCAACGGGATGACGGCACTGGGGATATGCCAGAGAAAGAGCAGGATGACGAGGCTGACGACGGCGATCACCTCGAACAGCGTCGTTTTCAGGTTGTCGATGGCGCGCCGGATCAGCTCGGAGCGGTCGTACACCGGCACCACCTTCATACCCTCGGGCAATCCGGGTTGTATCTCCTTGATCTTTTCCTTCACCCGGCTGATGACGTCGAGGGCATTCTGACCCTGGCGCATGACGACGATCCCCGAGACCACTTCCCCGTCGCCGTTGAGGTCGGCGACACCTCGCCGGAGATCGGGCCCCAGTTCGACCTTGCCGACATCCTTGATGCGGATCGGGCTGCCGTTTTCCGTGCTCTTCAGCAGGATGTCGGCGAAATCATCGACCGAAGTGGCATACCCCCTGCCCCTGACCATGTACTCGGTGCCGCCGAACTCGATCAACCGCCCTCCGACTTCGGTATTCCCGCCCCGTACCGCCTCCACCACGTCGGTGATCGACAGCCCGTAGGCCTGCAGACGGTTCGGGTCGACATTGACCTGGTACTGCTGGCGGAAACCGCCCAGCGGGGCGACTTCGGCCACCCCCGGGACGGACTTGAGGTAATAGCGGAGATACCAGTCCTGGTAGGAACGGAGGTCAGCCAGGCTGTGCCTGCCCGTGGTGTCGACCAGGGCATACTGGAATACCCAGCCCAGGCCGGTGGCGTCGGGTCCCAGTTCCGTTTTCACCCCTTCCGGCAACCCCTGCAGGGTTCCGGAGAGGTATTCCAGGGTTCGTGAGCGCGCCCAGTAGATATCGGTTCCTTCCTCGAAAATCACATAGACGTAGGAATACCCGAAGTCGGAAAACCCGCGGACGGTCTTGACCTTCGGTGCACCGAGCATCGCGCTGACGATCGGGTAGGTCACCTGGTCCTCGATGATATCCGGGCTGCGATCCCAGCGCGAGTAGATGATGACCTGGGTGTCGCTGAGGTCGGGGATGGCGTCCAGCGCCATCCGCTGCATGGACCACCAGCCGGCGATGCAGGCGGCAGCCACCAGGATGAAAACGATCAGCCGGTGCTCGACAGAGAGGTCGATGATGCGATTAATCATGGCCGTGTCCGGAGTGATCCATGGCTCCCTGAGGTGGCACCGGTGAACCTGCCTTGTCGAGGTAGCCCTGCGGGTTGCGTTCGAACTGCTCCTTGCAGTCGGCGCTGCAGAACCAGTAGGTCCGGCCCTGATACTCCGTCATCAGACCATCGGCACGGGCCTGGTCCAGGTCGGTCACCTTCATCCCGCACACCGGGTCGATCTCGGCTGGCGGAGGTCCGGCCGGCGCCACCGCCGAAGCCGGCATCGGCATCGATGCCCCATGATCCGCATGCGGGTCAGCCGGCGTCGCCGGTGCGGAAGAGTGTGCATCGGGGGGCGGCATCGATCCCGGCTGGGTCGAATGATCGTGCGCTCCGGCCGGGGGCGGCGCCGGTGAACCTGCCTTGTCGAGGTAGCCCTGCGGGTTGCGTTCGAACTGCTCCTTGCAGTCGGCGCTGCAGAACCAGTAGGTCCGGCCCTGATACTCCGTCATCAGACCATCGGCACGGGCCTGGTCCAGGTCGGTCACCTTCATCCCGCACACCGGGTCGATCTCGGCCGGCGGTGGTACGGC
>CAYYWK010000655.1:0-2165 GCA_964475345.1 uncultured Desulfobulbus sp. | reverse complement strand
GGTCTGGCTGGGACCGCCGTCCCGGATGATGGAGGGGAAATACCGCAACGATTGAGCGAGGACAGCTTCGGCAGTTGTGCTCTTCGATGAAAAGGCCCTTCCGCCGTTGGCGGGAGGGCCTTTTTCGTGTCTGCCAGTTGACGAGGATCAGAAAATCTTTGATCTTGCTGGGTGTAACACTGATACGATGCCGGTGCTGGAAAAGATCAACCAATGGTTATCAGAAATCCCCACTCGCGCCGCTCTGGAAGAACTGCCAGTTGACGGTGTTGTCGGGGAAATCGAGCCGGATCAGGTAGGACGATTTTTTACGCGGGACGACGCTGAACGGCTTTTCCCGGTGGATTGCCAGGTCCTCGTGGAGGATTTTCCCGGAATTGGTCTCAACGACCGTGGCCGACGCTGAAAGGTGGGGGCTTGACGCCTGCAGGACGAAGGTGGCCGGCATCTCCGGCGGCACAAAAGGGGCTCGCTGCTTGATCCGGTGTGCGGAGATGATGCGGAGATGGTCCAGGTCGGCCGGAGTCACCTCCGGCGGCGCTGGCAGGCGGGTGACCGGGTCGGCCAGCAGGCTCAGTTCAACCAGGGTGGCAAAGTCCTGGATGTTTGAGCGCTCAAACCGCTGCCGGTATTTCCTGTGGGCCTCGACATAGGCGTCGGCTACCAGGCGCTTCCCGCCTTTCCAGGCCCGCAGGAAATCGTTGAGCAGGCCGGGCATATACCGGTAGTAGACATCCTCAGGGTGGATCAGCCCCTCGTCCATCGTGTAGTGGAACTGGCCGAGACTGACCCGTGTCGAACCGAGAAAACCGATGCCGGCCCCCTCCGATCGCAGGACCGCCTCGCCGATGGAATAACCGTCCCTGTCATGAGGCGGGCGGGTGAGGTCGAAGTCGAAGCCGCCGTCGACGCAGGAAGGCGAGACGATCAGCGGCAGGCCGCTTTTATAGGGCATGGCGGCGATCTGGTGGGAATAGAGGTAGTCGCCGTCGATCTCGAAACCGTCCCCTGAGCCATGGGTGAAGATGTAGTGGATGCCGGCGGGTTCATGCTGGAGGCTGTCGCGGAGATGGCGCACGGTGTAGCGGCCGTCGCTCTCGAAGTAATGTTTCGCCCGGGAGCCGACGATACCCTGGTGCTCGAACATCTCGTAGAGGAGTTCGCCGCTGTAGACCACGTCCTGCCGGATGTTGCCGGAGAAGAAGAGGAAGGGTACCGGCTGCTTCTCGAGGTTTTCCATGTTCCAGCGATACAGTTTCTCAGCGACTGCCAGCGCCTGCTCAGGCGTGTCGACGGCGATCCGGCCCACCGCCCACTCGATATCGAGGTCGAGGTCGGGAGAGGCATAGAGCAGATCCGAAGCGATCCACTCGTTGTAGGGGACATCGGGAACCTTCTGCCTGTCGAGGTAGGGGATGTGGAAATAGTAGCTGGGTGGAATGATGGCGCCATCGCCGAGCAGCAGCACTGCGGCGATGTCCTCGCGATCCGCCTGAGTCTGGAGGAAGGCAATGATTTTTTTGGCCATTGCCGCATCGTAGCCCCGGATATCACCATGGCCCGCGTCGCGCTGGTCCCAACCGGCGAAGGGAATCCGTCGGAGAGACGGTCCAGCCGTGGTCTTCTCCCTGATAGCCGACAGCGGCACCAGCTCGGCCTCGATGCCGCCGAACTCACGGTGCAGAAATGCAAAGGCTCGGGCTGCGGCAGCAAAATGATCGGGGTGGATGATGATGCTCTTCCGGTCATCGCTGAGGGGCGCGGAAGAGTGCCCGGGTATGGCGGCCTTGGATATCGAAGGGTGCTGCATGCCGCAGGCCACAATCAGCAATGCAAGCAGCGTTCTGAAAAGTGCCGTGTCGTTCATATCCTGCACCGGATGCGCTGTTGACAGCAATGAGATCTGAATGCTTCTCAACCATTGGAGAAAATACTGCATTGCAGTCAATGTGCAACCACATACGGACGTTGTGAGTTTTTCGGAGGACATTCGGCACATCAGTGATCGGGCCAGCAGCCGAAGGCCGGTTCGGAGTAGGAAGGGCTGCAGGTGCTGAGCGGCTGCAGCATCGAGAAGGGGAAAATGGAGTGCCATGCGTCGTTGCCTGTGGTGCTCTGGCGCTTGTCCTCTTCACTGGCGCGCTTCCTTTGCTCAGCGTACCTCT
>CAYYWK010000654.1:0-2166 GCA_964475345.1 uncultured Desulfobulbus sp. | reverse complement strand
CCGATGCTGTTGGCCGCAAGCAGGATAGAGATGCCGAGGATCACCCCGGGGATGACCAGCGGCGCCAGCATCAGGAAGTACAGGAATTTCTTGCCGAAGAAGTCCTCCTGCTCGA
The DNA here is from genome assembly GCA_964475345.1 of uncultured Desulfobulbus sp. Lineage (GTDB taxonomy): Bacteria > Desulfobacterota > Desulfobulbia > Desulfobulbales > Desulfocapsaceae > Desulfoprunum. Next base: position 2,051 of record CAYYWK010000654.1, on the reverse strand, counting down.
AGAGGAAGGCGGCGCAGGTGCCGACCGCGGTGGACAGCAGCGAGACCCACAGCGCGGTCTGGAAGCTGACCAGGATCGCCCGCAGGTTGTCGCTGTCGTGGAAGATGCCGACCCGCGCCGGTCCCGCTGCGGTGAACCAGTCGAGCGTGAAGCCGCGCCAGGGCAGGGAGGGGAAGTTCGAGTCGTTGAAGGCCAGCACGCAGGTGATCGCCAGCGGCAGGAACAGAAAGAGGAAGAACAGCGCCACGAAGGCGGCGAAGGCCAGGTCGTAGGCCCGCGGGCGGGGCAGGCTGCGGATCACCTGGCCACCTCGCCGAGATGCTGGCCGCTCAACCTGAGGCCGCACCAGATGATTGCCGAGCTCAAGAGCAGCAGCAGGAAGCCGAAGGCCGCGCCCTGGTTCCAGTTGAAGCTGGCAATGAACTGGTTGTAGATCTGTTCGGTGAACCACAGCGAGTTCTTCCCGCCAAGCAGGTTCGGGGTCAGGTAGTTGCCCAGCACCAGCATGAAGACGACGATGGAGCCGGAGGTGATGCCGGGTTTGCAGTGCGGGATGATGATCGTCCGCCAGATGCAGAGTCTGCCCGCACCGAGGTCGCAGGCGGCCTCGATCAGGCTGTCGTCGAGGCTGTCCAGCACCGAGACCAGCGGCACCACCATGAACAGCATCGAGGTGTGGACCAGCCCCATGATCATCGTCGCGTCGGTGTAGAGCATCTCCACCGGCTGCTGGACGAGGCCGAGACGCAGCAGGAAATGGTTGATCACCCCCGATTCGCGAAGCAGGATCATCCAGCCGTAGATCCGCACCAGCTCGCTGACCCAGAAAGGCAGCAAAACCAGGGCCAGCAGGAAGCCGCGCTGGCGGCGGCGGGCCAGCTTGGTGATGTAAAAGGCGACCGGCAGGGCCAGCAGCAGGGTCAGGAAGGTGGTCAGGATCGCGTAGACGGCGGTGCGGACGAAGGTCAGCCAGTAGATCGGTTCGTTGAAGAAGTTGCGGTAATTGGCGAGCGTCCAGGCATCGCCCGCGCGGAAGCTGAGGACCAGTAGGTCGAGGTGCGGCAGGACGATCAACAGCAGCAGCCACAGCGCCACCGGGGCGAGGAAGAACCAGAACAGGGGCGTCCGTTTCATCCCTCGTTCTCCTCCCTGTTGAAGACGATGCCCGATTGCGGGTGCCAGCCGACGGTGATGCGCTGGCCCGGCTGCAGGTGGTCGAAGGCGCGGTTCTGCGGCAGGGACACCAGCAGTTCGTGGCCGGCCGGGGTTGCGGTCAGCAGCCGGCTGTTGGCTCCGTCGAAGAGGATGGCGCGGATGTCGACCTCGAGGGTGTTGAGGCCGCCGGGATCGGCAGGGGCGATGATCATCGCCTCGGGGCGGAGGAAAAGGGTGGCCCTGCCCCGGGTGAGCCGTGCGCTGTGCTGGACAGCGAAAACACGTCCCTCGTCGGTGCGGACGGTGGCGGTCTCCGCTCCTGTCGTTTCCACCGCACCCGACCACTGGTTGGCCTCGCCGACGAAGGCTGCGACAAACGGTGTCTGCGGCTGGCCGTAGAGCTGCTGCGGGGTGCCGACCTGTTCGAAGTGGCCACGGTGCATCACCGCCACGGTATCCGACATCACCAGCGCCTCGGACTGGTCGTGGGTGATGTAGATGAAGGTGGTGCCGATCCGCGACTGGAGCATCTTCAGCTCCATCTTCATCTGTTCCCTGAGCTTGAGGTCCAGCGCCCCGAGTGGTTCGTCGAGCAGCAGCAGGGTCGGCTCAAGGACCAGGCAGCGGGCGATGGCCACCCGCTGTTTCTGGCCGCCGGACAACTGCTGGATGCGCTTGCCGCCGAAACCGGGGAGATCGACCCGTTCGAGGATCTCTTCGGTGCGCCGGCGAATTTCGCCGGAAGCGACCCTGCGCCTTTTCAGGCCGAAGGCGATGTTTTCGGCCACGTCCATCATCGGGAACAGGGCCAGGTGCTGGAAAACCAGGTTGACCGGCCGCCGGTTCGGCGGTATGCCGAGCATGCTGCGGCCGCCGATGATGATTTCGACCTCAGG
>CAYYWK010000653.1:0-2167 GCA_964475345.1 uncultured Desulfobulbus sp. | reverse complement strand
CTCCGTGGACGAAAGCGGGCGCCTGGTGCGGGAGGAATACGCCATGGTCATCCTCTCCATCGGCTTCGAACCGCGGGACGGCGCCGCCGAATTCCCGCGGTTCGAAGCCGATGGAGAGGATGACCATGTCGTATTCCTCCCGCACCAGGCGCCCGCTTTCGTCCACTGAGTGGATCCACAGGTTTGTGGTCTCGGGGTCCTCGACGACCTCCGAGATCATCATCCGCTTGTAGGCGACCCCGCTGCTCTTGGCCTTGTCGATATACTTGTCGAAATCCTTGCCGAAGGCGCGCAGTTCCATGTAGTAGACGGTGGCGTCAACCTCCGGATCGTGCTCCTTGGCGATGATCGACTGCTTGGCGGCGTACATGCAGCAGACCGACGAGCACCACGGGTTGGCATTATGGGCATTACGCGAGCCGACACACTGCACCCAGGCCAGCCGCTTGGGATGGCCGCCGTCGGAAGGCCTGGCCACCGTGCCGCCGCACGGCCCGGATGCCGACAGCAGCCGCTCGAACTGCAGCGAGGTGACGACGTTCTTCAGGCGCCCGTAGCCGAGTTCCTGGCGGATCGCCGGATCGTAGGTCTTCAGCCCGGGGGTGAGGATGACCGAACCGACCCGCAGTTCGTACTGCTTGTCGGTGTCCTCGAAATTGATGGCGTTGGCGTCGCAGGCCTTCTCGCACTTGCGGCAGACCCCGCGGGTCAGAAACAGGCAGTGGTCGGGATCGATCGCCCGGGTGTTCGGAACGGCCTGCGGGAACAGGGCGTAGATGGCCTTGCGCTTGTCGAGCCCCAGATTGAAGATGTTCGACACCTTGGCCGGGCATTCGCCCTCGCAGGCCCCGCAGCCGGTGCAGCGTTCGGCGTCGACGTAGCGCGCCTTCTCGGTGATCGTCACCGTGAAGTTACCCTCCTCGCCGTCGACCCTGCTGACCCGGGCCAGGGTATGCATCCTGATGTTGGGGTGGCGGCTGCTTTCCACCATCCTGGGCGAGATCATGCACATCGCACAGTCGCCGGTGGGGAAGGTCTTGTCCAGTCTGGACATCGTCCCGCCGATGGAAGGTTCATCGTTGATCAGATGAACCATGAAGCCGCTTCCCGCCAGATCGAGAGCTGCCTGCATGCCGCCGATTCCGGCGCCGACAACCAGTACTGATCCGATCCTGTTCCTTGTTTCCTGCTCCTGGCTTCGCTCAGTCAAAACAAGATCCTCCCTCAGACCGGCCCCGACAGCTTCGCAACACTTGTCATTCTGCACTCGACTCGCCTGCGCAAGCGGGGACGTGATCAGAATAAAACGGTGAGAAATAACATCGGTTAACGTTCTTCAGCTCCCAGCCATTATCATTGAAATGCTGCGGAATGACAATCTCTTTTCTCTGCCATGAGAACAAAAAAACACCCGCTTCGCAAGCGCCGACGGATTCTCCGGAAGACGCTGCGGCTCCCCCTCTTCAGCGGCCGCTGACGGCGAATCCGTGCCGCGTGGCCAGAACTTCGAACATCCGCGCCAGCCCGGCTCCCAGGTTGAAGATCGCGCCGCTGTCGAGGCGGGAATCGACGGTCTCCTCGAAAAAGACGTTGAGCGAGGAGGCCATCCCTTCCGCCGGCCGCCAGTAGCAGATCATCACCGGCACTTTCGGCAGCGGCCGGAGGACGACCGAGATATCCGAATCGAACTGTTCCGCTACCCTCGCCCCGCTGAACAGGTGGACGATATCGTCAAAGAGGTCGGGCCAGGCATCGGCCACCTGCTGCATCGCCTCCTCACACCGCTTCCTGAACAGCGGATAGCGCTCCCGACCGCCGGGGATCTCCCGGTAGCCGATCCATCCGCCGGCAAGAGGAGTGGCTGGACAGCGCACCAGATAGGAGAGGAACGGGACAACGATCCACGGATTGACATGGATGTCCGTCGAGAAATTGCCCTCGCCGTCAATGGCGAAATCCTTTCCCAGCACCTTCAGCACGATCCTGCCCTGGCTGAACACGCCCCATGTCCGATGCGCGGCCTTAACAGGATCGAGACCACGGACCTGCTCGATCAGCGCGGAGATGAGGTCCTCTTCAGCCTCCTTCTCATTTTCCCGTGAACAACCGAGCCGATTCAAAAGCCCCGGATCGAGCTGCGGGCAGTCGGCCAGCGATTTCACCCCCA